>NZ_JAQGFU010000019.1:0-52662 GCF_030078455.1 Klebsiella sp. Ech2A
GCCCTGAAGCAGGCGCAATCGCTGACGGTTGCCGACTGCCAGAAAGCCCGCCGCTATACGCAGCTGGTCAAAGACAACGGCGTGTCGCTGCAGGATGCCGATGACGCGCAGTCCACCTGTAACCAGGACAAGGCCAGCGTCGAGTCGAAAAAGGCCGCGCTGGAGAGCGCCCGCATCAACCTGAACTGGACCACCGTCAGCGCGCCGATTGCCGGGCGGATCGGCATCTCCTCCGTGACCCCTGGCGCGCTGGTTTCCGCCGATCAGGATACGGCCCTGGCGACGATCCGCGGGCTGGAGACGATTTACGTCGATCTCACGCGATCGAGCGTTGATCTGCTGCGCCTGCGCCAGCAAACGCTGGCGACCAACGCCGATACCCTCAGCGTCAGCCTGATCCTCGAAGACGGCAGCACCTATGCCGAGAAGGGCCGCCTGGCGCTGACCGAAGTGGCGGTGGATGAATCAACCGGCTCGGTCACGCTGCGGGCGGTGTTCCCCAACCCACAGCACGTCCTGCTGCCGGGGATGTTCGTCCGCGCCCGCATCGATGAGGGCGTGATGGACAACGCGATCCTCGCCCCGCAGCAGGGGATCACCCGCGATGCCAAAGGTAACGCCACCGCGCTGGTGGTCGATGCCGACGGCAAAGTCGCCCAGCGCGAGGTCGCAACCGGCGAAGCCTACGGCGATAAGTGGCTGGTGGAGAGCGGGCTGAAGAGCGGCGACAGGCTGATCGTTGAAGGAACCAGCAAGGTGGCCGCCGGGCAGCAGGTTAAAGCCGTAGAGATGAAAAACAGCGGAGGCAACGCCTGATGTTCTCCCGCTTCTTCGTCCGGCGCCCGGTGTTCGCCTGGGTTATCGCCATCCTGATTATGCTCGCCGGGATCCTCGCCATCCGCACGCTGCCGGTCGCCCAGTACCCGGACGTCGCACCGCCGTCGGTGAAAATTTCCGCCACCTACACCGGCGCCTCTGCCGAAACCCTGGAAAACAGCGTGACCCAGGTTATTGAGCAGCAGCTTACCGGGCTGGATAACCTGCTCTATTTCAGCTCCACCAGCAGTTCCGACGGCTCGGTCAGCATTAACGTAACCTTCGAGCAGGGGACCGATCCGGACACCGCCCAGGTGCAGGTGCAAAACAAGGTCCAGCAGGCCGAATCGCGGCTGCCCAGCGAAGTGCAGCAGTCCGGCGTGACGGTGGTGAAATCGCAGAGCAGCTTCCTGCTGATCCTCGCGGTGTACGATAAAACCGACAAGGCCACCAGCTCCGATATCGCCGACTGGCTGGTGAGCAACATGCAGGACCCGCTGGCGCGCGTGGAAGGCGTCGGCAGCCTGCAGGTATTTGGCGCTGAATACGCGATGCGCATCTGGATGGACCCGACCAAACTGGCCTCCTATGCGCTGATGCCTTCCGATGTCGAAACGGCAATCGAAGCGCAGAACGTGCAGATCTCGGCGGGTAAAATCGGCGCGCTGCCGTCCTCTGGCACCCAGCAGCTTACCGCCACCGTGCGCGCTCAGTCGCGCCTGCAAACCGTCGATCAGTTCAAAAACATCATTGTGAAGAGCAAGAGCGACGGCTCGGTCGTCCGCCTGAGCGACGTCGCCCGGGTTGAAATGGGCAGCGAAGATTACACCGCCTCAGCGAACCTCAACGGCCACCCTGCCGCCGGCATCGCCGTCATGATGGCGCCGGGCGCTAACGCGCTGGATACCGCGACGCGGGTGAAGGATAAGATTGCCGAGTATCAGCGCCAGATGCCGCAGGGCTACGACATTGCCTATCCGAAGGACAGCACCGAGTTTATTAAAATATCGGTCGAGGATGTGATTCAAACGCTGTTTGAGGCCATCGTGCTGGTGGTCTGCGTGATGTATCTGTTCCTGCAGAACTTCCGCGCCACGCTGATCCCGGCGGTGGCGGTGCCGGTGGTGCTGCTTGGCACCTTCGGCGTGCTGGCGCTGTTTGGCTACTCCATCAATACCCTGACGCTGTTTGCGATGGTGCTGGCGATCGGCCTGCTGGTGGATGACGCCATCGTGGTGGTGGAAAACGTCGAGCGAATTATGCGCGATGAGGGGCTTTCCGCCCGGGAAGCCACCGAAAAGTCGATGGGCGAAATTTCCGGGGCGCTGATCGCCATTGCCCTGGTGCTGTCGGCGGTGTTCCTGCCGATGGCCTTCTTCGGCGGCTCAACCGGCGTTATCTATCGCCAGTTCTCGATAACCATTATCTCGGCGATGATGCTCTCCGTGGTGGTGGCGCTGACCTTAACCCCGGCGCTGTGCGGCGCGCTGCTGAGCCACTCTAAGCCGCATACCACCGGCTTCTTCGGGGCGTTTAACCGCCTGTGGGGGCGCACGGAGCAGGGCTATCAGCACCGCGTGATCGGCGGCCTGCGCCGTTCGGCGACGATGATGGGCGCCTTCGCCCTGATTTGCGCCGTCATGGCGCTGGCGATGTGGAAGCTGCCGGGCAGCTTCCTGCCGGCTGAGGATCAGGGCGAAATCATGGTGCAGTACACCCTGCCGGCAGGCGCGACCGCCGTGCGCACCGCCGAGGTTCGCCGCCAGGTGACCGACTGGTTCCTGACCAAAGAGAAGGCCAATACCAGCGCTATCTTTACCGTCGACGGCTTCAGCTTCAGCGGCAGCGGACAGAACGCCGGGATGGCTTTCGTGTCGTTGAAAAACTGGTCCCAGCGCAAGGGCGAAGCCAACACCGCGCAGGCCATTGCCCTGCGCGCCACCAAAGAGCTCGGCAGCATCCGCGACGCCTCGCTGTTTGCCATGACGCCCCCTTCGGTGGACGGCCTCGGGCAGAGCAACGGCTTTACCTTTGAGCTAATGGCCAGCGGCGGCACCGATCGCGACAGCCTGATGAAAATGCGCAGCCAGCTGCTGGCTGCGGCCAATCAGAGCCCGCAGCTGCAGTCGGTGCGCGCCAACGACCTGCCGCAGATGCCGCAGCTGCAGGTGGATATCGACAACAACAAAGCGGTGGCGCTGGGGCTATCGCTGAGCGACGTCACCGCCACCCTCTCCAGCGCCTGGGGCGGCACCTACGTCAACGACTTTATCGATCGCGGACGGGTGAAAAAGGTCTATATCCAGGGCGATAGCGATTCTCGCGCCGTCCCCGCCGATCTCGGGAAATGGTTCGTGCGCGGCAGCGATGACGCCATGACGCCGTTCTCCGCCTTCGCCACCACCCGCTGGCAGTACGGCCCGGAAAGCCTGGTGCGCTACAACGGTTCCGCCGCATTTGAAATCCAGGGCGAAAACGCCGCCGGCTCCAGCTCCGGCGCGGCGATGGACAAAATGGAAGCCCTCGCCAACAGCCTGCCGGCGGGCACCACCTGGGCATGGAGCGGCATGTCATTGCAGGAAAAACTGGCCAGCGGCCAGGCCATGAGCCTGTACGCCATCTCCATTCTGGTGGTGTTCCTGTGCCTCGCGGCGCTGTATGAGAGCTGGTCGGTGCCGTTCTCGGTGATCATGGTTATCCCGCTCGGCCTGCTCGGCGCGGCGCTGGCGGCCTGGCTGCGCGATCTGAATAACGACGTCTACTTCCAGGTTGCGCTGTTAACGACAATCGGCCTGTCGTCGAAGAACGCCATTCTGATCGTTGAGTTTGCCGAATCGGCGGTAGATGAAGGTTATTCACTTTCCCGGGCGGCAATCCGCGCCGCGCAAACCCGCCTGCGCCCTATCGTCATGACTTCGCTGGCGTTTATCGCCGGGGTGCTGCCGCTGGCGGTGGCGACCGGCGCGGGGGCCAACAGCCGCGTGGCGATCGGCAGCGGGATCATCGGCGGCACGCTGACCGCCACGCTGCTGGCGGTGTTCTTCGTTCCTCTGTTCTTTGTGCTGGTGAAGCGGTTCTTCACCCGCCAGCGTCCTTCTCAGGAGTAGGTTATGTTTCGTTTTACGTTAGTTTTTATCGCGCTCCTGAGCGCAGGCTGCGTCTCCCTTGACCCGCACTATGAGCGCCCGGCTGCGCCGGTGCCCGCCACGCTACCCGGCGTCCACGGCGAAGCGACGACGGTCGTCAGCCAGTGGCAGCAGGTGGTGAACGACGCCCGGCTCAAAAAAGTGGTGACCATCGCGCTGAACAGCAACCGCGACGTGCAAAAAGCGCTGGCCGATATCGAAGCCGCCCGCGCCCAGTTTGGCGAAACCCGCGCTTCTCTGTTCCCCACCGTTGACGCCGAGCTGAGCCATACCCGCAGCAAAACGGTGGCCAGCGGCCTCACCTCATCGGCGGAGGCCGACGGGGCGGTCTCCAGCTTCGAGCTGGACCTGTTCGGCAAGAACCAGAGCCTGAGCCGCGCGGCGCGGGAAACCTGGCTTGCCAGCGAATTCACCGCCCAGAATACGCGGCTGACGATGATCGCCGACCTGACTACCGCGTGGATCACCCTCGCGGCGGACAACAGCAGCCTGGCGCTGGCCGAGGAAACCATGGCCAGCGCCGACAGCTCGCGCAAAATCGTCGCCCGCCAGATGGCGGTCGGTACCGCTGCGGCCAGCGATCTGAGCGATGCCGAAGCGGTTTACCAGCAGGCGCGCGCCAGCGTCGCCAGCTATCGTACCCAGGTCGCGCAGGATAAAAATGCGCTCAACCTGCTGGCCGGCGAAAGCGTCCCTGAGAGCCTGCTGCCCGGCACGCTGCAAAGCCTCGGCGACAGCAGCATCGCCCTGATCCCCGCCGGCGTCTCTTCGTCGGTCCTGCTGCGCCGCCCGGATATTCAGGAGGCCGAGCACAACCTCAAGAGCGCCAACGCCGATATTGGCGCCGCGCGCGCCAACTTCTTCCCGAGCATTTCGCTCACCGCCAGCGCCGGGGTCGGCAGCGATTCGCTCTCCTCGCTGTTCAGCCACGGGATGCAGGTGTGGTCGTTCGCGCCGTCAATCAGCCTGCCGCTGTTTACCGGCGGCAGCAATCTGGCGCAGCTTCGCTATGCCGAAGCGGAGAAAAAGGGGCTGATCGCCACCTACGAGAAAAGCATTCAGAGCGCATTCAAAGACGTCGCCGACGCCCTGGCGCGCCGGGAAACCCTGGGCGAGCAGCTGGATGCCCAGCAGCAGTACGTCGCCGCCGAGCAGAAATCGCTGGATATCGCCACCCGCAGCTATCAGGCAGGGATCGGCAACTATCTGTCGGTGCTGACCGCACAGCGTACGCTGTGGTCGGCGCAGGCCACGCTGATTACCCTCCAGCAAACCGATCTGCAAAACCGCATTACGCTCTGGCAGTCGCTGGGAGGCGGCGCCAGCTGATCTGCTCCCGCCGGGCCGCCGGGCCCGGCATCCTCATAAGGACCCGCTATGCCGCGTATTTCTCTCTCCTGGGTTATTATTCTCGGGCTGCTCTCGGGCATCGGCCCGCTCTGTACCGACTTCTACCTGCCGGCGCTGCCGGATATCACCCGCCAGCTGAACGCGACCAGCACGCAAACCCAGCTCTCGCTGACCGCCGCGCTGCTTGGGCTGGGCCTCGGCCAGCTGTTTTTTGGCCCGCTCAGCGACCGCATCGGCCGCCGCAGGCCGCTGATCCTCTCTCTGCTGCTGTTTATCGTCTCCTCGGCGATGTGCGCCCTGACCCAGGATATCCATCTGCTGATTCTCTGGCGCTTTTTGCAGGGCTTTGCCGGCGCGGGGGGCTCGGTGCTGTCGCGTTCGATTGCCCGCGACCGCTATCAGGGCGCGCTGCTGACGCAGTTCTTTGCCCTGCTGATGACCGTCAACGGCATTGCGCCGGTTCTGTCGCCGGTGCTTGGCGGCTACGTCATCACCGCCTTCGACTGGCGCACTCTGTTCTGGATAATGGCGGCGATCGGCGGCGTACTGCTGCTGTTAAGCCTGGCGATCCTCCACGAAACCCTGCCGCCAAAAGGCGCCGCTACCTCGCGTAAAGCGGGCGGCTCGCCGGTGCTGAAAAATCGCCGCTTTATGCGCTACTGCCTGATTCAGGCCTTTATGATGGCCGGCCTGTTCTCCTATATCGGCTCGTCGTCCTTCGTGATGCAGAGTGAATTTGCCATGAGCGCCATGCAGTTCAGCCTGCTGTTCGGCCTGAACGGGATCGGGCTGATTATTGCCGCGCTTATCTTCTCCCGCCTGACGCGCCGCTTTTCGGCAGAGTCCCTGCTGCGCACCGGGCTGATGCTGGCGGTGCTGTGCGCCGCCGGCATGCTGCTGTTCGCCTGGCTGAAGCTGCCGCTGCCGGCGCTGATCGGCCTGTTTTTCACCGTGTCGTTTATGAGCGGCATCAGCACCGTGGCCGGGGCCGAAGCGATGAATGCCGTTGATGCCGGGCAGTCGGGCACCGCGTCCGCGCTGTTAGGTACGCTGATGTTTGTCTTTGGCGGCATCGCCGCGCCGCTCGCCGGACTCGGCGGTGAAACCATGCTGAAAATGAGCCTGGCCATGGCGATAAGCTATTTTCTGGCCCTGCTGCTGAGCCTGAAAAAGCCCGCAGCGATACGCTAGCCCAGCCTGCGGTAATAAAATATTCCATTTTTATTACCGCACAATCCCCCGCCATACCTGAAAATATCTTATTATCCGCCATGCGCTAATCGTGATAACCTTCACATGAATGGAATAATTAATTCCTTAGAATACCCGCCACCGTGAATAATGAGGTTTTGTTATGAGTATCGACCTGAGCAAATTGCTGACCGAGCAGCGCAACGCCAATAGCGCCAATATTGACACCCTGTCTACCGTTGAAATGCTGACGGTGATTAACCGGGAAGACAGGCTGGTGGCCGAGGCAATTACCCCCTATTTGCCGCAGATCGCTCAGGTTGTCGACAAGGTCGCCGCGGCGCTGCAGGCAGGCGGGCGCCTGATTTACATCGGTGCAGGCACCTCCGGTCGCCTCGGGATCCTCGATGCCAGCGAGTGTCCGCCCACCTTCGGCACGCGCCCGGAGCAGGTAGTCGGGATTATCGCCGGCGGGCATAAAGCGATTCTTAGCGCGGTGGAAAACGTCGAAGACAACAAAGCGCAGGGCGCAATGGACCTGCAGAACCTTAATTTCAGCAACCGCGACGTGCTGGTGGGCCTTGCCGCCAGCGGACGGACGCCGTACGTCATCGGCGCGATGGAGTACGCCCATAGCCAGAACGCCTTTGTCGCCATCGTCAGCTGCAATCCGCACGGCGAGATGACCCGGCTGGCGGACGTCGCCATCACTCCGGTCGTCGGCCCGGAAGTGGTGACCGGCTCAACCCGCCTGAAGGCAGGCACCGCGCAAAAGCTGGTGCTGAATATGATTTCGACCGGGGCAATGATCCGCGTCGGCAAGGTGTACAGCAACCTGATGGTGGACGTTGAGGCCACCAACGCGAAGCTTATCGAGCGTCAGGTCTCCATCGTCATGGAGGCGACCGAGTGCGATCGCGACGCTGCCCAGCGCGCGCTGGACGCCTGCGGCCGCCACTGCAAAACGGCTATTGTGATGGTGCTTGCCGATCTTGGCGCCGAAGAAGCGCAGTCGCTGCTGGCCAAAAATAGCGGCTATATCCGCAAAGCGCTGGGTAACGCCTGAGCGCCAACAGACAGGTAAACTGCAATGGCAAAAATAAATAAAGAGATGATAGCGCGGATCCTTGCCCACGTCGGCGGAGCCGCAAACGTGGCCCAGGCCGGTAACTGCATGACCCGCCTGCGCCTGACGCTGCGCGACGAAGCGCTGGCCGATAGCGCCGCAATCCGTCAGGTTGAAGGCGTGATGGGGGTTATCGTCAGCGATGAGCAGTTTCAGGTCGTGCTTGGCCCGGGCAAAGCGCAAACCGCGGCGGAAATGATGAACGCCATGCTGGAGGATGCGCCGCAGGACGCTCCGTCGCTGGCGGACGTCGCCGCCGAGAAGAAACAGGCGCTGAAGAGCAAGCAGACCAGCGGGGTACAGAAGTTTCTCGCCAAATTCGCCACCATTTTTACGCCGCTGATCCCCGGCTTTATCGCCGTCGGCCTGCTGCTCGGCTTTGCTACCCTGGCAGAACAAATCTTTGTCCTGGAGAATGCGCACCCTAACGCCAGCCTGGTGGCGCTGATCGGCTATATGAAGATCTTCAGCAAAGGGATGTTTACCTTCCTGAGTATCTTAATCGGCTATAACGCCCAGAAGGCGTTTGGCGGCTCCGGGGTCAACGGGGCGATTATCGCTTCGCTGTTCGTTCTCGGCTACAACCCGGAAGCGACCAGCGGATTTTACGCCGGGATCACCACCTTCTTCGGCCACGGCATCGACCCGCGCGGCAATATTATCGGCGTGCTGATCGCCTCGATTATCGGCGCATGGGTGGAAAGACAGGTGCGGCGTATCATGCCGGCCAACCTCGATATGATCCTCACCTCGGCGGTCACGCTGCTGATTATGGGCGCGATCACCTTTACGGTGATCATGCCGATTGGCGGCTGGCTGTTTACCGGAATGTCGTGGCTGTTCCTGCACCTCAACGGTAACCCGTTCGGTTCGGCGGTGCTGGCGGGGCTGTTCCTGCTGGCGGTGATGTTTGGCGTCCATCAGGGCTTTGTCCCGGTCTATTTCGCGCTGGTGGATGCGCAGGGCTTTAACTCGCTGTTCCCGATTCTGGCGATGGCTGGCGCCGGGCAGGTTGGCGCGGCGCTGGCCCTCTACTGGCGGGCAAAGCACGGCTCGCTGCTGCGCACCCAGATCAAAGGGGCGATTATCCCCGGCTTTCTCGGCATCGGCGAACCGCTGATCTATGGCGTCACCCTGCCGCGGATGAAGCCGTTTATCACCGCCTGCATCGGCGGCGCCTGCGGCGGCTTCTTCCTCGGCCTGATCGCGTGGCTGGGCTTGCCGGTGGGGCTGAATACGGTCTTTGGGCCCTCCGGCCTGGTGGCGCTGCCGCTGATGACCTCCGGCAGCGGCATCTACGCCGGGATGGCGGTCTACGCGGCAGGGCTGGTCGTCTCCTACCTGTGCGGCTTTGCTCTGACCTGGCTGTTCGGCAGTAAAAACGTCGATTTGAGCTAAAGCCTGCATATAAGCATTGCACGAATTTTAACCCGCCTGATGGCGGGTTTGTTTATTTCTGTGTAATCTACACGTGTGAATCACACAGGAGATCCCCTATGGCAGCAGCAAAACGCAATAAGCAAAATGTCAGCGTGACGCTGGACCCAGCCCTGGTTAAACGGGCCCGCGAGGCCGGCATCAATCTCTCTCAAACGCTTTCTCAAGCCTTGAAAAGCGAGATCCACAGCATTGAAGTGGCTCGCTGGCAAAAAGAGAATGCGCAGGCCATTGAGTATCTCAATGATTTAACTGAGGAAAATGGAACTATTTCTGACGAATACAGGACGTTTTAAATATGCAGTATTACGTTTATAAGAATACGGGACGCGTTGCTGCATATCCTTATCTCCTTGATGTACAAAGTGACATCATTGGTAAGCGCAATACTCGGGTTGTGATCCCTCTGTTTCCTCTGGCAGCTTACACAGGCCCACGCGCCGATCGTTTAACGCCAGTCGTCACCGTGGCAGGGGAAGCCTACGTCGTGATGACCCATGAACTTGCCAGCATTCCGCACCGGGCTGTGGGTGAAGAAGTCTGTAATCTGAATAACCAGCGCCAGGTCATTAAAGCGTCAATAGATTTTCTTTTCGACGGGATCTAATTCGCCTTCAGCTTGCGCGATGGATCGCCAGACCAAATGGTCCGACGACCATTTCCTTCCCCGCCGTCCGAACGCGCCCATGCTATGATTCCCTTTTTGCGATATACCACCTGAGGGAAAGATGGGCTCCAGTAAAAAAGGGATGCTGAATGTACTTATAGCCGCCGTGCTATGGGGGAGTTCCGGCGTCTGCGCGCAGTACATTATGCAGCAAAGCCAGATGTCATCACCGTTTCTGACCATGACGCGCCTGCTATTCGCCGGCCTGATTCTGCTGATGCTCTCTTTCGTCCACGGCGATAAAATTTTCCGCGTCCTGCAAAACCGCAAAGATGCCGTCAGCCTGCTGATTTTCTCGCTGTTTGGCGCGCTGACCGTGCAGTACACCTTCCTGATGACCATCGAAAAATCAAACGCCGCGACCGCGACGGTGCTGCAGTTCCTGTCGCCGACGATTATCGTCGCCTGGTTCGCGCTGGCCCGCAAAACGCGCCCTCGCCCGCTGGTGCTGGCGGCGATCGGCACTTCGCTGGCTGGAACGTTTCTGCTGGTGACCCACGGCAACCCGACAACGCTCTCTATTTCACCCGCCGCGCTCTTCTGGGGAGTGGCTTCAGCCTTTGCCGCCGCCTTCTACACCACCTATCCGTCAACGCTTATCGCCCGCTACGGCACCCTGCCGATCGTCGGCTGGAGCATGCTGCTCGGCGGGGCGATGCTGCTGCCGTTCTACGGCGGCCAGGGCAGCAACTTTGTGGTCAACGGCCCCCTGCTGCTGGCCTTCTTTTATCTGGTGGTGATCGGCACTTCGCTGACCTTCAGCCTTTATCTGAACGGCGCGCAGATGATTGGCGGCGCGAAGGCGGGGATCCTCAGCTGCGCCGAGCCGCTGAGCAGCGCCCTGCTCTCTTTGCTGCTGCTGGGCATCACCTTTACGCTGCCGGACTGGCTCGGCACGCTGCTGATCCTGTCGTCGGTGGTGCTGATAGCCGTGGATTCACGGCGGCGCGTCCGGGCGGCATAGGAAAGCAATAGACTGATTTTAAACAATTTATAATCCAGACGATTTGCGTGTTTTTCGCCCTATGCATATAGTTGGGTATCACCCTTGAAGGAGAAGCGCCATGAAAGCGTGTTGGATGTTGTGCCTGGTCAGCGCCCTCGGCGCCTCGGCTGCGTGGGCCGAATCGCCGCTACAAAGCCTGCAGTTCGAGCAGCAAAAGCAGCTGGTATTAAAAGCGGTGAAGGAAAAAATGCACCCCGGCGGCAACCCTTAGCGATAACGACTTTGCCAATCAGGTTCTTGCCTCAAAAGAGAATCAAACCTACGTGCGCGAGGCGACCCTGGCAAAAGAGCGTAATAACCAGAAAAACTACCGGGCGGCTATCGACAAGATTTCCTGCCCGGCGCAGTGATCGCGCTTGCAACGCGGCCAGCAGGCCGCCCGCCGCGCAAATAAAAATACCTGTCAGTAACGCCACTGGCAGGTATTTTTTTGACTTCATCATGGACCGCGCCCGCGCGCAGGCCAGCTTAGATTTTCGGAATAATAAGATCCCCGCGCAGCATGCTGCCGCCCAGCATTTGCGTCTTTTCCGTCAGCCAGCTGACGATCCGCATCGCCATCACATCCATCGAGTACTCAATCGCCGGAATGGTCGGAATACCGGGCAGCTGTAGCGATCCCGCCAGGCTAAAGACCATCACCTTTTCCGGCACCGCGCGGCTGAACGCCTGCAGCTGCGGGACAACCCGCTGCGCCTGCAGCTCGTCGGCAACCAGCAGCGCATTGAAATTCAGCGTCGTCGCGTTGCTCACCAGCTCCTGCACCGCCACCGACGGCGAAGTGCTGTCGAGGAACACCAGGTTACGGTTAAACGGCAGGAAATTTTTCTCCAGCGCATGCTTGTAGCCCAGCAGCACCTGATCGGCAAAGCCGCTCCCCTCGGGATGGATGAGCGCAATCTGGCGTCGACCCTGGCTAATCAAATAGTTACAGGCAGTTTCCGCGGCAAAAGCGTGGTCAAACTGAATGCTGTTCTCCCCTTCGCTCTCGAGGCAGTCAATCAGCGCCACGTCCGGCCGATCGATATTCAGCGGGAAGCGGGCGCCGATAATCAGGATATCGTCGCACAGGCCGCAGCTGAGCTCTTCGAGCGAGTTCATCACCCCGTCGCGGGTGTTGGCAAAGCGCAGCAGCAGATGCTTTTGATGCTGGCTCAGCTGTTTTTCCAGGGCATACAGATAGCTGGTGGTTTGATTGATATTATCCTGGGCACAAATGACCCCGATGCAGCCCGTGCTCTGGCTGAACAAGGATTGGGCAATCATATTTGGCCGGTAATTGAGCTCTTCCGCCGCCTGCAGTACCGCCTGACGGCTGGCCTCTTTGACGCCGCGAGAGCCGCTCAGCACGCGTGAAACCGTGGCCTTTGAGACGCCAGCTAACCGAGATACATCGTTGATTGTAGACATCTTTCTCCCCTGACAGGGTCGGGCCGATCCCTGTAAATCTTTAAACCTGAATCGCTTCAATAGTAATCAACGGCAGTATATCCGTTTCCTTTTTTATTTGGAAACCGATTTTCCGTTTCATGGAAAATCATCGCAAAAACCACGAAATTATGTGAGCAGAATCTAATTAATCAGCCCTTACACCGTTAGTTCTTGACGGTTATCACAGTTCTGTTTTTTATAAATGGAAACCGGTTTCCGTCTGATATCAAATCATCCACGCAATAACTTTTTACATATTGAGGATGAGTGTCGATGTACAAGATTATGCTGTGCTGCTCTGCGGGGATGTCCACCAGTCTGCTGGTCAGGAAGATGGTCGATGAGGCGAAGGAACGTAACCTGCCTGTGCAGATAGACGCCTATGGCGTTTCCGAGTTTGACATGCAGTTTCCGCAATACCAGGTGGTGCTGCTCGGGCCCCAGGTAAAATACATGCTGAAAACATTATCTGAGAAAGCCGCTTCCCTGAATATTCCGGTCCAGCCGATAAACGCCATGGACTACGGAATGCAGCGGGGAGATAACGTCCTGGATTATGCTCTGTCGCTGATAGCAGCGGCGCATTAAGAGGTGTGCAAATGAGTTCTCTGTATCAGTCCATGATTGCCGCGATCGAGCAATCTATTACTCCGCTGGCAGGACGCCTTGGGCAGCAGAAATACGTTATCGCCATCCGCGATGGCTTCACTGCCGCATTGCCGTTTATGATCATCGGCTCTTTCATGCTGGTATTTATCTTTCCTCCTTTTTCACCCGACACCACCAACGGTTTTGCCCGCGGCTGGCTGGATTTCTCACAGCAGTATCGTGAGCAGCTGATGCTGCCGTTTAACCTGAGCATGGGGGTCATGACCTTCTTTATTTCCGTCGGCATTGGCGCCAGCCTCGGCCGCCAGTTTCAGCTCGACCCGGTGATGTCCGGCCTGCTGGCATTTATGGCCTTCCTGCTGGTTGCGGCGCCCTACGCCGACGGTAAAATTTCCACCCAGTATCTGTCAGGTCAGGGGATCTTCACCGCTTTAATTACCGCTATCTACTCCACCCGCATTTACGCATGGCTGAAGCAGAATAATATTACTATCCGCCTGCCGAAAGAGGTGCCCACCGGCGTCGCGCGCTCGTTCGAAATCCTGATCCCGGTGCTGGTGGTGATCGCTACGCTGCATCCGCTGAACCTGTTTATCGAAGCGCAAACCGGCATGATCCTGCCGCAGGCGATTATGCACCTGCTGGAGCCGCTGGTGTCTGCCTCCGACTCCCTGCCGGCAATCCTGCTCTCCGTGCTGATGTGCCAGATTTTCTGGTTTGCCGGGATCCACGGCTCGCTGATTGTGACCGGGATTATGAACCCGTTCTGGATGGCGAACCTGTCGGCAAACCAGGCGGCACTGGCCGCTGGCGCCGCGCTGCCGCACGTTTACCTGCAGGGCTTCTGGGACCACTATCTGCTGATTGGCGGCGTGGGTTCGACGCTTCCGCTGGCATTCCTGCTGCTGCGCAGCCGCGTAGCGCACCTGCGGACCATCGGCAAAATGGGCATCGTGCCAAGCTTCTTCAACATTAACGAACCGATTCTGTTCGGGGCGCCGATTATCATGAACCCGATGATGTTTATCCCGTTCGTGTTCGTACCGATGATCAACGCGGTGCTGGCCTACGGCGCAACGCGTCTCGGCTGGCTGACGCAGGTGGTCTCGCTGACGCCGTGGACCACTCCGGCCCCTATCGGCGCCTCCTGGGCCGCCAACTGGACCCTGAGCCCGGTGGTGATGTGCGTCATTTGCATGGTGATGTCAGCCGTCATTTACCTGCCATTCCTCCGCGCCTATGAACGCTCATTAATGAAAACTGAAGTCGAAAAAGCCAAAGCCGCCGTTCCGGTTGCTGAAACAGTCAGTCAGTAATAGTCGGGAAATACGCTCTTAGCTGTATTTCCCGGAGCGTCCGATAAAAATAACACCGTCATCAGGAATTATGCGGAAAAGGGATTTTCGCCGTACGCTTTAAATAATAAAGTTAATGATCTCAGGAACTATTATGATTGAATTAGAAGATGCGGTAATGGAAATTATCGTGAATGCGGGACAGTCACGCTCATTATGTTTCGAAGCGATTCACGCTGCCCGCCACGGTAATATTGATGAAGCTAAACTACTCCTTAATGAAGCCGACGGCTACGCCCGCCGGGCGCACCAGATGCAGACCCAGCTTATCGAGCAGGATGCGGGCGAGGCGCGCCAGCAGATGACGCTGATTATGGTCCACGCTCAGGACCATCTGATGAATTCACTGCTGGCTCGCGAGTTTTCACAGGAAATTATTCACTTATACCAACATTAATATATAAACGTCATCCCTTAGCTTTCCCTGGATATTAATATGGGCGGGATGGTTATTATCTTAATATATAAATTATTACCAGCGAGATAATTATGAATAATGTAAAAATGCTGCCATTAGCCATGGCGGTCGTTGCCGCACTGTGCCCAATTTCTGTATTAGCACAAGATTTTACTCAGCAACAAATCGACGCCATTGTGGCGAAAGCCGTGGATAAAGCGCTGGCCGACCGTCAGGCCAAAATCGATGCCGTCGCCGATAAAAAAGTGGACGTCATTACCAACCCGCAGACCACCGCGGCCTCGCCGGATATGGCTATTCCATTCGGCCTGAAGTTTAGCGGCTACGCCCGCTACGGCGCCCAGTTCCAGACCGGCGATCAGAAGTTCGTCGGCGTCGACGGCTCCTACAACGGCGCGTCGGCAATCGGCCGTCTCGGCAACGAAGGTAACGGCGGCGAATTCCAGATTACCAAAGCCTTTAAGAGCAGCCAGGGCGCTATCTGGGATATTAACGTCATGTTCGACCACTGGAGCGACGAAGTGAACCTGAAAAAGGCCTACGTCGGCGTCACTAACGTCCTCGAATCAAACCCCAACGCCTATATCTGGGCCGGTCGCGACTTCCACCAGCGTCCGCAGCAGGGGATCAACGACTACTTCTGGATGAACCACGACGGCCAGGGCGCCGGGGTGAAAAACTTTGATATCGGCGGCGTGCAGTTTGACGCGGCGGGGGTCTCACAGGTTGAGTCCTGCAGCCCGGAGGTGATGGCCGATGAGTCCAACCCGTCGCGCATCACCTGTACCGGCGGCTCGGGTACCGGCGATGACGGCCACTACGCGCTGACGTCAAAAATCCACAATATGAAGGCTGGCCCAATCGACGTTGAGGTGTACGCCAACTACGGCTTTGATTCAAAAGCGGTGGATAACGACGCGCAGCTCGATGCCTGGCAGGGCGGCCTGGTGCTGAGCCATACCAACGACGGTGGGGTCAACAAAGTTATCCTGCGCTATTCCGATAACTCGGATAACAGCGTCTATAACAAAACCGACGGGCTGACGGCCATCTACGCCAGCTTTGAGGGCAGCCACAAGTTTACCCGCCAGGCGCAGGTTGAATACCTGCTGGCCTTCCATGACTACGACAACGGCAAGGACAATACCGATAACCGTAAAAACTACGGCGCGATTATCCGTCCGATGTATTTCTGGAACGACGTGCATTCAACCTGGCTGGAAGCCGGCTATCAGCGCGTTGACTACGATCGGGGTGGCGACAACAAAGGCTGGAAGCTGACGCTGTCGCAGAACATCGCGATTGGTATGGGGCCTGAGTTCCGGCCGATGCTGCGCTTCTACGTCACCGGCGGCCAGGTGGATAATAAACATACCGCTAAGGTCAACGGCACCAGCAGCGATCGGCTGGACTCGCTGAACGTCGGCGGGATGTTCGAGGCCTGGTTCTAAGTCAGAAAGCAGTCCCGGGTCGCGACGTGAATGCCCGGCCCGGGTTTGGTTGCCCGGCCGGCGCTGCGCCCCGGGGCTTTTTTTATGACGAAATCCGCACCTTCGTTGCCACCAGCAGTCCGGTGAGCAGCATCAGGGCGCCCGAGATAATCAGTGGCGACAGCAGGCCCAGGTGGTCGAGCGCCACGCCGCCAACCGCGGCCCCGCAGGTATTCGCCAGCTGAATCACCGCGACCTGGATAGAACCGGCCTTTTCCGCCTGGTCTGACAGCGAACGGGTGATCCACGTTGACCAGCCCACCGGGATCAGGGCAAAAGCAAAGCCCCAGATAATCGCCACCGCGGAGGCCACAATCTGACTTTCTCCCCACAGCACCAGCACCGCCGCGCTGGCCGCCAGAACCAGAGGCGCCGTCGCTAAGGCGGTTTTCACCGAGCGCTTCAGGAGCATCGACGACAGCGAGGTCCCGATAAAGCTGGCAATCCCAAAGCTCAGCAGCACCAGCGTCAGTCCGTCAACGTCAAAGCCCGCGAGGGTCATATAGACCGGGCGAATGTAGGTAAAGAAGGAAAACTGGCCGGCGAAGGCCATGAAAATAGCGCACATCCCGGCCATTACGCCGGGACGCTTCAGCAGGCTCAGCATATTTTGCTGCTGATGCGGCGCTTCACCGGGCAGCGAAGGCAGCACCTTCAGTACCCAAATCGTGCACAGTACGCCCATTACCGCCGCCGCATTAAAGACGTTGCGCCAGCCGATAATGCCGCCGAGGAAACTGCCCAGCGGCGCGGCAATCACCAGCGCAATCGACACCGCCCCGAAGATAACCGACAGCGCCTTTGGCACCATCCGCATCGGAACCAGGCGCATGGTCAGCGACGCCGACATCGCCCAAAATCCCCCTAGCGCCAGCCCCAGGCAGGCGCGACCTACCAGCAGCAGCCAAAAGCTGTTGGCAAAGGAGACCAGCAGGCAGGAGAGCGTCAGCAGCACGGAAAACAGGATCACCACGTAGCGGCGATCGGTGGTGCGGATCAGGGACGTAATAAACAGGCTGGCAAACATCGCCACAAACGCGGTCGTGGTGACCGACTGTCCGGCCATCCCCTCGGAAATGCCTAAATCCTGCGCCATCGGCGTCAGCAGGCTCACCGGCAGGAACTCAACGGTTATCAGGCAGGCGACGCAAAAGGCCACCGCAAAAACCGCCGACCAGTTTGGCCGCGCCGGCTGGCTGGCATGTGAGGTGGATGCATTCGAAGGAGTCATTAGTTACCTGCATGGTTGAATACGGGGAAGCCGCGCAGTGTAGCATTTTAAATGTGACGTATTTAACGTTTTGACAACTTTTCAGACTTTACAAAGCGCCGGCGTAGCGGATCGCATAACCGGACAATCGCGTTAACGGGAAGGCGGGGCAAAGCGCCACTAAGGACGGGAAGCATCCCGGCGTCGTACAAAAAGAGAAGGTAAAAGCGCGGGCGTGAGGGTACCGCCCGCTGCGCCGCCACCGGGCGGTAATCAGTCATTGCGCTGCGCGTGCCGCTGTCGCCAGCCCGCAAATCCACTCCTGATGGCCGTTAATCATCAGATTCGGCACGCTCGCCGCCAGCGTCTGCGCCGGAACACCTTTCTGCGACTCCTGAGTCAAAATACGCACGCGTCCGCCGGGTAAATCCTCGAACAGCCAGGCATGGATGACGTCAAGGCGCGTGCTTTCGTCGCCTTCCGCCCAACCGTGCCAGGCAACGCGCGCGGCCTGTCCGGCGGCAGGCGGAACGTACTCGACGATCTGCGCCTCGATCGGGAAGCCAAAGGTTGAGAAACGAAAGCGCGCATTCGCGCTCAGCAGCGGGCCGCCGTCGGCCTCGAAATGGATATCCGCAACGTTGCTGTAGTAGGTCGGCCAGCGCGTCGTATCGTCGAGCTGCACCCAGATTTCCGCCGCCGTCAAACCGCTGACGATGATTTCGTTGGAGGCAAAGTTGTCGGTGGTTCCCGGGAGATAGGCTTCCGGCCAGACGATAGCGCTTTGTTGGGTGGGCTGGTGCATCATTAACCTCGTGAGTGAATAGTATTTACGAGGTTAATGATGCGTCGGGGGATGATATAAATCTAATCAGTATTGTGGATAAACATCATCACCGATTGTGATATCAGTGCAGCCAGTGAACGCCATCTTCCGGTAAAAACAGGGCGTTATAGCGCTGCTGCAGGGCTATAATTTCGCCGTACTCCGGCTCAAGTTCGCGAAGAAACCCCTGAGCCAGGCGGATCTGCACATCGGTAATCGGCGCCGCAAGGCGAGATTTTTGCATCAAACGATACCAGTAGTGCAGGTTCTGCTCGCTGCTATCGACGATGCCAACCTGCCAGATAAGCAGGACCTGAGCCGCGTTTTGCAAATGCGCTTCGTTAGGCCGCTCGAGATAGCGCAGATACTCGCTACCGGCGGTTTTCCCCAGCTGATCGATCATCGATTCCAGCGGGACAGGAGTAATACCCAGCCGTTCGCTCAGACGACGAATCGCACGACGAGAATCAGAGGTAAGCACCCGAAATCCTACAACAAATACTACCACCAGCGTGGCCAGTCCTAACCAGATCATGCTTCCTCTCACTCTATCGCAGCCCCACTATCATAATGGGAATTTGCGCGCTGTCGACTACCGGGCGTACCATTATGTGACTTATCGCGGCTGCGGAAAGCTATCATGAAATCTGATATCAGAAACCTCGATCTTAATCTGCTGAAAACGCTGGATGCCCTGCTTGATGAACGGAGCGTGACCCGCGCTGCCCAGCGGCTGGCGCTGACGCAGCCGGCGGTGAGCGGCATGCTTACGCGGCTTCGCGATGCGTTTAACGACCCGCTGTTTATCCGCGCTCCGCACGGCATGATCCCGACTCTGCGCGCGCAGGCGCTGGCTTCGCCGGTAAAGCAGCTGCTGACCGACGCCGAAGCCCTGCTACAGCCCGCCGTTTTCACGCCGCTTGACGCCGATTTCACCTGGACTATCGCCGCCACCGACTATGCGCTGAAGGCGGTAATCGTGCCGTTTATCGCCGCCCTGAAGCCGCTGGCGCCGGGGATCCGCGTACGTATTATTCCGGAGTCGCCGTCCACGCTGCTGGCTCAGGCCGAACGCGGAGAGGTCGACGTTGCGCTCCTCACGCCCGCGTCAACGCCGCCCGAGCTCCACGGCCGGGCGCTGTACCTCGAAGAGTACGTCTGCCTGATGCGCGCCGATCATCCCCAGGCCGGCGCGCCGCTGACGCTCGATCTTTTCTGCGCGCTAGAGCATATGCTGGTCTCCTGGGAAGGGGATAGCTTTCGCGGGGTGACCGACAAGGCGCTGGCAGCCGTCGGCCGTAGCCGCCGGGTGGGCCTATCGGTGAGCAGCTTTTTGGTGCTCCCGGAGATACTGGCGGTCAGCGACATGATCGCAGTGGTACCGCGCCGGCTGGCAGCGGTGACGTCAGGAATGCTCATCGCGCCGCCGCCGCTGACGATCCCGGGGTTTACCAAAAGTATGGCCTGGCACGAGCGTAACCATCGGGATCCGGCTCAGCGGTGGCTACGGGAGCTGCTCTGGCAGGTGAGCCAGCCTGGATCTGCGGCATAAAAAAAGCCCGGCGGGAAGGCCGGGCAAGGTTACCAATACCTGATGCCTCAGGCGGTCTGCAATCTTTGTTTCTTCTTCTCGCGGCGAATTTTACGTTCTTCAAATACCGCGACGATGGCCATCAGGCAGATACAGCCAATGGCCGCCGCGTCCAGCGCCGCGAAGGTGCCCGCCCAGCCGGTGAGGCCGAAGACCGGCGTGCCGTCGGCAATCATCCCGAGGCCCAGCTTGGCGAAGCTGTCGCCAATCAGGTAGGCGAAGGTGCCTTTGATGCCGTCCGCTGCGCCGATGGCTTTTTTCGGCACAAAACCGACGGCGGCGACGCCGATCAGCAGCTGCGGGCCAAAGACTAAAAAGCCGAGGGCAAACAGCGACATCAGATAGACATACTGATTGCTGGCATGCTGGTAAACGCCGAGCGTCGCAATGATCAGCGCCAGAGCGATGCAGGCAACCAGCGCCCGGCGGCCGTTGGCCAGATCCGACAGCCAGCCCCACAGCAGGGTGCCGACCAGCGCGCCGACTTCAAACAGGGTAAAGCCCTGAATCGCCACCTCTTTTGACAGCTTAAGCTCCTGGAAAGCGTAGACGGTTGACCACTGGTCGATGCCGATACGCACCACGTAGAGGAAAATATTGGAGAAGCACAGCAGCCAGATAACTTTGTTTTTCAGCACGTACTCGACGAAGATCTGCCACTTGGTCATCGCGCTATCTTCGGTTTCTTTATCCTCTTCGCTGATCTCCTCCCCGAACAGCTCTTCGGCATTGCCGAGGCCGTAGGACTCAGGGGAGTCGCTGCCAAAACGCAGGCCGATAAAGCCGACGATCAGCGCGATAATCGACGGGAAGATAAACATCCCGATAACGTGGCCGTCGAACAGGTAGTTGGCGCCAAACAGCGCGACCCCTGCCGCGCCCGCGCCGCCCAGGTTGTGGGAGATATTCCACATCCCGAGGTACGATCCGCGCTTGCGTCGCGGCGTCCATTTGGTAATCGTCGAGTAGCTGCACGAGCCGCCGGTGCTCTGGAAGAAGCCGCTTAGCGCGTAGAAGGCGATCATCAGGAACAGGCTGGTCGACCCGGCGCCCATGCTGGCGCTGAAGCCGAGCATACAGATGGCGGAGAGGATCAGCATAAACGGCAGGAACTGCTTGGTGTTCTTGCCGTCGGCGTAGTAGGAAACCAGCGTTTTACCCACGCCGTAGGTGATGGAGAAGCCCAGACCAATCATCCCCAGCTGCGTCATGCTCAACCCGTAGGTCGAAATCATGTCGTTTTGAGCGATGTTAAAGTTCTTGCGGATCAGATACATGGTCAGGTAGCCAATAAAGACCACCAGATAGGACTGCATGAACGGTTTAAACCACATCTTGCGCCGCACGTCGAGCGGCAGATCCAGGGTCGGTTTACGTACCTGGTTTAGAAAGGCCAGCATAGGACACTCCAGGTTTTCCCTTGATGCCTCAGGCCTCAGGTACGTTGGCGACGCTCGCCTGCCGCCTTCCTGCAACATGAATTATTTTGGGAAAATGCTATTGAATGACCGCTATTGTAAAAACTGGCCGTGCGGCTTGCCTGAGACAGCGTCCAGGTGAAACCGGGAAAATTTCTTAGTTTTGCCGCACTCGGGGCAAAAAGGAGAGCCAGGTCACGCTTCGCTGGCGGTTCTCGGTGCCTGGGCGTTTAAAAACGGCAGCAGCAGCAGCGCCGAAATGCCGGCGGCGATGGTGATCACCACAAAAAAACCGCTCCAGTGCCAGACGTCCATCACCTGCGCCAGCGGCCAGCCGGAGAGCGAGGCCCCCAGATAGGCAAACAGCCCGACAAACCCGGTTGCCGCACCCGCTGCGTCCCGGTGCGAGCACTCCGCCGCCGCCATGCCGATCAGCATCTGCGGGCCGAAGACAAAGAAGCCGGTGGTAAAGAAGCAGGCGGCCTGCATCACGTAGCTGGCAAACGGCATCAGCCACAGGCCACCTACCGAGAGCATTATCCCGGCGGCAAAAATCAGGTTCATCGGCCCGCGGTTGCCGTTGAACAGCTTGTCCGAGCCCCAGCCGGCCACCAGCGCGCCGATAAACCCGCCCAGCTCAAACATGGTCACCGCCGAGTTGGCGGTCACCAGATTGACCCCCAGGGTCTCCGACATATAGAGATTGCCCCAGTCGTTAATCGCCGCCCGCACCACGTAAACCAGCACGTAGCACAGCGATAGCAGCCAGATATAGGGGTTTGTTAGTACGTACTTGTAGAGGATCTCCCTGCGCGTCAGGCCCTGCCCCTCCTGCTGCTGGGCGATCTCCAGCTCATCGTGACGCCAGTCGCCTACCGCAGGCAGCCCCACCGCCTGCGGCCGGTCGCGCAGCCGCCAGCAGAGAAACAGCCCGGCGAGGATTGCCAGCATCCCGGCAATCATCATCCCGGCGCGCCAGCCGTAGTGCAGCGCCGCGGCGCCGATGACCATCGGGATCAGCGCGCCGCCGACGTTGTGGGCGGTGTTCCACAGCGCCCACCAGCCGCCGCGCTCGGTACGGGAGTACCAGGACGTCAGCAGACGGGCGCATACCGGCGAGCCCCAGCCCTGGAAAAAGGCGTTCAGCGCCCACAGCAGCGCAAAGGCCCACAGCGAGGTGGAAAAGCCGAACAGGATATTGACCACGCCGGTCGCAATCAGGCCGAGGCCCATAAAGTAGCGGGCGTTGGAGCGGTCGCTGACGATGCCGGATAAAAATTTAGACAGCCCGTAGGTGATGTAAAACAGCGTCGCCAGCAGGCCGATGTCGCTGCGGGTCAGCACGCCGCTGGTAAGAATTTCCGGCACCGCGGCGTTGAAGCTTTTGCGCGTGAAGTAGAACAGCGCGTAGCCCAGCCAGATGGTCAGCAGAATATGGCGCCGCCAGTAGCGGTAGCGCTCGTCGAGGGCCTGCTTATCGACTATCGGCGCGGCGTCAGGGGGAGATTTCATAAAGGTAAACATCTTCGTTCCTCAGGCGTAGCGCAGCGGCAGACTGACGCAGACGCGCGTGCCGTGGGTGCAGGAAATGGTTAAGGTCCCGCCCAGCGCCGTCACGCGCTCGCGCATGCCGATCAGGCCAAAGCCGTGCTGTCCGGTGCCCGGCGGCAGCCCGCTGCCGTCATCCTCAAGCACCAGCATCAGCCGATCGTCCTGCTGCCAGCCCTGCAGCGTAACCGCGCTGGCGCTGGCGTGCTTCACGATATTATTCAGCCCCTCCTGGCAGACGCGGAACAGGGTGACGCGCTGGCTCTCACTCAGCGCGGGTTCATCGATGCGCCAGTCGAGGTGGCTGACTATCCCGCGATCTTCGAGCTCCATTTCGCGCATCAGCGAACGTACCGCCTGTTCAAGGGTCAGATCGTCCAGCTGCCGCGGGCGCAGGCGCCCCAGCAGGCGACGCACCGAGTCATAGACGCCCAGGGAGAGCTGCTCGATGAGCTGGCTGCTCTGCCTGACGCCGCCGTTCTCCGGCGCCAGGCGCTGGACGA
This sequence comes from Klebsiella sp. Ech2A, assembly GCF_030078455.1. NCBI lineage: Bacteria > Pseudomonadati > Pseudomonadota > Gammaproteobacteria > Enterobacterales > Enterobacteriaceae > Klebsiella > Klebsiella sp. Ech2A. The sequence continues at coordinate 23,139 of NZ_JAQGFU010000019.1, forward strand.
TCCCGGCCTGGGTACGGATGGCGGTGATAGTCTGGCCGATATCGTCGTGCAGCTCGCGCGCCACGTCGCGGCGCACGCTCTCTTCGGTTTCCAGCAGCCGCTCCGCCAGCCGGCGGTTGCGCGCCAGCTCGCTTTGCAGCGACTGGTTCAGCTCGCGCAGGCGCTGAATGCCAGCCCCCAGCAGCAGGCCGGTCAGGCTTTGCGCCAGCAGGGAGAGCAGTAAATCCACCGGATGGTCGTGCCAGGTCTGGCTGGCGATAAGGGCAATCGCGTTCATCAGGGCGGCAATCAGCGCCCCCTGCCAGCCGTAGTGCCAGGCGAGGGCGATAATCGGCAGCGCCAGGCAAAACGGCGTAAAGCGCGAGAGCTCGGCGGGCAGCCCCAGCTGCAGCCACAGGCTGACCATAAACAGCAGCAGATACCAGATCAGATGCCGCCCGCGCCAGTTCACCGGTTGCGAAACCAGCGCGGGCCCCAGCGGACGCCAGACGGTGCTGGTGAGGTAGTGCCAGATGACCAGGCAGGTTGGCGCCAGCGTCAGGCCGCCGGTCAACGTCAGCAGCAGGGCGTTGAGGCCGTCGCTGCCTTCGCCGAGCCACGGCAGCGATTGCAGCAGCGCGGCGGCGATCAGCGCGCCGCCCTGGCGCAGCAGGGTCAGCCAGTCGCGCTGCTGGCGATAGCGCGAAATCAGCGCCACCGGCAGCAGGGTCAGCAGACCGCCGATCGTCAATATTATCGGATGGGCCAGCGCCACTTCCTGCGCCAGCCAGAAGATCAGCAGCCATTCCGCCCCCAGCAGTACCGGCCAGTAGCCGCGCGGGCACTGCAGCATCAGGCCAAGGCGCAGACCGAAGGGAAAGAGCAGCACCGCGAGGTCCGGGCGCGCCACCACGTGAAGGCTGATGCTCCACAGGCAGAACCACGCGGCGGAGAAGATAAAGAAGCAGCCGACGACCGAGAACAGTCGCGAGAATAGCGCCTTCACTGCCAGCTATCGAACATGCGTCGCGCCAGCTCAACGTCGTTGCTGACGCCGAGCTTTTCCAGCAGGTTAGCGCGATGAACGTGGACGGTCTTTGGCGATAGCCCAAGCTCGGCGGCAATCTCCTTCACCGCCATCCCCTGGGCCAGCTTTTCCGCCACCTGCCGCTCGCGCCTGGTGAGCGGGTCCTGGCGGCCGGCCGCCAGCTTCATGGCGATATCCGGCGTCAGGTAGCAGCCGCCGGTCGCCACCGTGCGGACGGCGGCAATCAGCTCATCCGGACTGCAGCGTTTGGAGAGAAAGCCGCGAGCGCCGGCGTTCAGCGCCTGCTCCACCAGCGCCGGGCTGTCGTGGACCGAGAGCATAACGGTCGCGATGCCTTTGGGCAGCTGGCTCAGCAGCTCGAGGCCCGAGATATCCGGCATCGAAATATCGCAAATGCAGACCTGCACGCCGCGGCCCGGCAGACCCGCCAGCGCCTCGCGGCCGGAGCCGAACTCCGCCACCACCTGGAAATCGGTTTCCAGCGCCAGCAGCTGCGCAAAACCGGAGCGGACGATGAGATGATCGTCAATAAGGGCAATGGAGGTCATGGCGTTTCCTGGCGGATAAAAAAACGCGCTTACCTTAACGATAAGCGCGTTGCTGTTCAAGCCTTGAGCACTATTATCCGCCTCAGCCGCCGATGCCGGTGGTCACGCTGAAGGCGCGGGTCTGCTGCGGAGCCAGCGAGATCAGGCTGCCGTTACGCTGCGCCGCCAGAAATCCTTCGGGACGACAGGTGGCCGGCAGCGCAAAAGCCGCCACCTGCTGATCGCCGTTATAGAGGATCCAGCGGGTCACATAGTTCAGCTCCGCGCTGGAGAAGCGGGTGATGAACGTGGTGCCATCCGGGGCCGTCATGCGGAATTCCGGCCTGTCGGTGTAGCGATCCAGCCTGTCGGCGAAAAAGACGATTTCCGGGTCGTAATCGTCCGGCTCGTTCAGCGCGGCCAGCGACGCCTCCCCTTGCAGAATACGCCGGTTGAACGCCAGCCACCGCTCGGTCGGCCGCACGTGGGCCGGTACCGATTCGCGCAGCGCGAGCGCGTCGTCGGGGATATTCTGGCTGAAGCAGGCCCCGGCGACATAGGCATAGTTCATATGGCACATATACTGCAGCGGCATCGCAACGGAGGCGAGGTTGGTGACCGCCATGTGAATATCAAACAGCGCGCTCTCTTTATGCACGACCACCGCAGGCTGCGCCCGATAGTGATGACCGAAGCCCATGACGTATTCATAGCGCCCCGTCACCCGCAGGCTCTCCTCCTCCAGCTCCAGCCAGGCTTCATCCATCGCGGCGCAGGCCATCTCGCCGTGCAGCGGATGCGTATCCTCCGGCGAAGGGCAGCCGTTCGCCAGCAGCCCGGAGTGGAAGGCGAAGCAGCCGTAGGTGGCGACCACTTCCGCCGCCGGCTTCGGCTCGCTGAACATATTGCGCATCGTCAGGTCGCGGCCGTCGAACTCCGCGTCCCAGATCATTTGCCCCAGCCAGGGCAGAATGACCAGGTGGCCGCGCGAGTTCTCTACCCGCAGGCCCTCTACGCCGCTGGCGTAGCGGAACGCGGTGACCGTAAAGGCATCGTTTGCCAGCAGTACCCGAGGATGCTCGGTAAACAGCTGGCGCCATAGGGTTAAACGTGTCGTCATGATGATTTTCCTCAGGAGGCCGTCGCTTCGGTCAGGGCGCGGCGCGCTTTGCACTCACGCCAGAAGTAGACGCCCACGTAGATGAAGCACAGCATCGGCACCAGGAACGACACCTGCAGGGAGTGGAACATGTCCGCAACGTAGCCCTGAATCGCCGGCACCACCGCCGCGCCGATAATCGCCATCACAATCACCGCTCCGGCCATTTCGGTATGCTCGTTATCAACCGTATCGAGGGTCCCGGCATAGATGGTTGCCCAGCAGGGTCCAAACAGAACGCTCACCAGCACCGCCACGTACACCGCGCTGAAGCTCGGCGCCAGCGCCACGTAGGCGAGGAAGAGCGCGCCGATCGCCGAGTAGATAATCAGCACCTTTTCCGGCGTGAAGCGCGTCATCAGGATGTTGGCAATGAACTTGCCGATGAAGAAGCAGGCGAAGCTGTAGACCATAAAGGTTGAGGCATCGCGCTCGTTGATATCCCCCAGCTCAAGCGCCAGGCGAATCGTGAACGACCAGACGGTGACCTGCATACCGACGTAGAGGAACTGGGCGATAATCCCGTGACGGAAGCGGGCGTTGCTCGCCAGGTAGCGCAGAGTGTCGAGCGCCGACGGACGCTTATGATTCGCCGTCTGCGCCACTTTGCAGGTCGGGAAGCGGGTCAGCAAGAACAGCACCATTACCACCACCAGTACCATGATCATGTACTTGTAGGGCTCAAGGGTGTTTTCCAGCATCAGGATTTTAAAGTTATGGATCTGCTCGGCGTTCATGCCCGCCATCTGTTTTTCGAGGCTTTCACCGTCGGAAAAGACCAGATATTTGCCCAGCAGGATCCCGGCAGCGGCGCCAATCGGATAGAAGGTCTGGCTGATATTCAGGCGCAACGTCGCCTGCGCTTTTGGCCCGATCATTGAGCTGTAGGTGTTCGCCGCCGTTTCAAGGAAGCTCAGGCCGATAGCAATGGCGAAAATCGCGGCCAGGAACATGGTGTAGGTTGCCATGTGCGAGGCCGGGAAAAAGAGCGTACAGCCGACGATATAAAGCGTCAGGCCGGTTAAAATCGCCACCTTATAGCTGGTTTTTTTAATCACTAACGAGGCTGGAATGGCAATTAAAAAATAACCGCCATAAAACGCACTTTGTACCAGCGCCGAGGCAAAGTTACTCAACGCAAATACGCTTTTAAACTGCGTGATTAAAATATCATTTAATGCCGCAGCGCATCCCCATAGCGGGAATAAACAGGATAACAAAATAAACTGGAACAGAGGGGTTTTATTCAGATAGCCATCGGCCATCTGAACGATATTTTTATCGTTCATAGTGCTACCTTTTACAGTGCAGAGGGTTATTCGTTTAACGCCAGATATTCATTGAATTGCTCAATACTGGGATAAGACGATTGGGTACCTTTGCCGGTGACGCTGAAGGCGGCAAAGAGCGAGGCTTTTTTCATCGCGGCTTCAACATCGCCGCTCTGGACGTAGTAATGCGCAAAACAGCCGATAAAGGCGTCGCCGGCGCCGCTGGTATCAACCGCGCTGACCTTAAACGCCGGAACGTGAACGTCCCGATCGCGCGTCATCCATAGCGCACCTTTCTCACCCATGGTGACAATAATATTGTTAAGCCCTTTTTCGACGAGGCTGCGGGCGGCGGCGCGAATATTATCGTAAGTATCCACGGGGAGTCCGGTTAATATTTCAAGCTCGGTTTCATTAGGGACGAAAAAGTCACATTTGCAGGCATAGGACATATCTAATTCACGCAGCGCTGGCGCCGGATTTAATAAGACTTCGATGCCGTGTTTTTTACCAAACTCAATGGCGTGATAAACCGTTTCCAGCTGAACCTCAAGCTGTAAAACAATCAGCTGACACTTTTTTAAATCTTCGGCAGCGCGGTCAATATCCTCCGGGGAGAGAAACTTATTGGCGCCTTTAATAATCAGAATACTGTTGCTGGAGTTGGCGTTAACAAAAATCGGCGCCACGCCGCTGCTGGTACAGGGGACTTTTTCAACGTAGGTCGTATTGATGCCCCAGGACTCGAGGTTACGAATCGTGTTATCGGCAAAGATGTCGTCGCCAACCTTGGTCAGCATCAGGACTTTGGAGTTAAGCTTGGCTGCCGCGACGGCCTGGTTGGCGCCTTTACCGCCGCAGCCAATTTTAAAAGAGGGCGCCTCGAGGGTTTCCCCCTCTTTAGGCATCTGATTGGTGTAGGTGATCAGATCCACCATATTTGAGCCGATAACCGCGATATCCATTTTACTACCCCTTAGAAACAATCATATAACAATGATATTATAGTAACATTATCATGTTACTTTCGTATCATTTGTGACCAGGATCGCGATTGCAGAATCACAGCCTGTTTATTTAACAACCAGCCTCGTTCAGGGGCTCTTCATGCTCGTAACACAACCAATACGGACATCAACAATAAGATGTTGAAAATAAAATAGTTATAATTATAGGGTCGCGTTCTTCCCCGCTTTTAATTCTTGATAGCCCACAGTATAGTAGTGTGAATGCAGAATGTTTCGACGAACGAATAATGTTACTAAAGGAACATTTTCGCCCAAACTCGCGGAGAAGGTGAATGGAAACAAAGCAAAAAGAACGTATCCGGCGTCTGATGGAGCTGCTCAAGAAAACCGACCGCATTCATCTTAAAGAAGCCGCGCGGATGCTGGAAGTTTCGGTAATGACCATTCGTCGGGATCTCAGCCTCGAGAATGACGAACCGCTGCCGCTGACGCTGCTGGGCGGCTACGTGGTGATGGTGAACAAGCCCTCATCGCCCTCGGTCGGCGCTCCGCCGGCGGGCAAAAGCCCCCACCACCGGGACGATTTATCCGTCGCCATCCTCGCCGCCGGGCTGGTCAGCGAAAACGACCTGGTCTTTTTCGATAACGGCAGCGAGATGCCGCTGGTGATTGGCATGATCCCGGATGACATTACCTTTACCGGGATCTGCTATTCGCACCGGGTGTTTGCGGCGCTGAATGAAAAGCCTAACGCCACCGCGATCCTCTGCGGCGGCACCTATCGGGCCAAGAGCGATGCGTTTTATGATGCCAACAACCCCTCGGCGCTCGATTCACTGAATCCGCGGAAGGTGTTTATCTCCGCCAGCGGCGTGCACGACCATTTTGGCGTGAGCTGGTTTAACCCCGACGATCTCACCACTAAACGTAAGGCGCTGGATCGCGGGTTACGCAAAATCCTGCTCGCACGCTACGCGCTGTTCGATGAGGTCGCGCCCGCGAGCATCGCCCCGCTATCGGCCTTTGATGTCCTGATCAGCGATCGTCCCCTGCCGGCAGACTACGCCCTGCACTGCCGGAACGGGTCGGTAAAAGTCATCACGCCGGATTCGACGAGCGACTAGTTCACTCGAAAAAGACGGCGATTTTATTAAACATGGAAGGAACGGACTGATTGCGCGTCACCTTCTCGACGTCTTCCAGCTTGTCGATTTGGCTGATCATCTGCTCGAGACGCTGGTCGTTATTGACCAGCAGCCAAATGTGGCTCTGATTGCTGTTTTGAATCGGCAGGCAGAGGATACCTTCCACGTTGAAGGCGCGACGGGCGAACAGGCCGCAAACATGGGTCATGACCCCAGGGTGGTTGCGTACGGTGAGTTCCAGAATAACGTTGTCATGAGTCTGCTGTTGCATGGTTTATTCCCCCACCATTTCTGTATTTGCCGCACCCGGCGGTACCATCGGATAAACTTTTTCTTCGGCATCGATTCGCACATGAATCAGCGCCGGGCCAGGGCGGTCAATTATCGCCTGCAGCGCCGCCTGCGGATCGGCTTCATGATTTAAGTCGCAGGTTTGCAGGCCGAAGCCGGCGGCAATCTGCATAAAGTTAATCATCCCCGGATAGGTGGCGGCAAACACGCCCTGCGGGTAGAACAGGCTCTGCTGCTGATGCACCAGGCCCAGCGCTTCGTTGTTCATCAGTATGATTTTTACGTCGAGCTGATTTTCAGCGGCGGTGGCCATCTCCTGAATGTTCATCATCAGGCTGCCGTCGCCGGAGAAGCAGATAACCTTCCGCTGCGGGTTCGCCAGGGCTGCGCCAACCGCCGCCGGCAGGCCAAAGCCCATCGTACCCAGGCCGCCTGAGGTCAGCCACTGGCGGGGGCGATTCAGCGGATAGGCCTGCGCGGTCCACATCTGGTGCTGGCCGACGTCGGTGGTAATAATCGCTTCATCATCCACGCAGGCGGCGACGGCATTGATCAAACCGTAATGAGAGAGCGGGTCCTGCTGCTGCGGGATGGTGCACGGGAACTCGCGCTGCAGATCGGCAACCAGCTGGCGCCATTCGCTGCGCGGCTGCGCTTCAACCTGTGGGATCAGCTGCGCCAGAACCTCGGCAACATCGCCCTGGATTGCGACGTGCGGCTGTTTGATTTTGCCCAGCTCGGAGCGGTCGATATCGACGTGAATAATCTGCGCATTCGGGCAGAACTGCTCGGTTTTACCAATCGCCCGGTCATCAAAACGAGCGCCTAAAACAATCAGTAAATCAGCCTCTTGCAGCGTAAAGTTGGTGCTACGCGCGCCGTGCATGCCGAGCATGCCCAGCGACAGCGGGTGCGCCTTTGGCAGCATGCCCAGCGCCATCAGGGTCATGGTGGTCGGCAGGTTGGCTTTTTCCGCCAGCTGGCGGACCTGCTCCGGAGCATTCATCACCCCGCCGCCCAGATAGAGCACCGGGCGCTTAGCGGCATTAATCATCGCCGCCGCTTCGCGTACGCTGGCGCCGTCAAACTCAGGCGCCGCCGTGCGAACGCCGGGCTCGGGTAATACGTCCAGTTCGATGGTTGCGGTCTGTACGTCCTTAGGAATATCTATCCACACCGGCCCCGGGCGCCCGGACTGCGCAATGCGAAAAGCGTCGCTTATCACCTGCGGCAGTTCGGCAATGTCGCGAACCAGGTAGTTGTGCTTAGTGATGGGGATAGAGATGCCGTAGGTATCGACTTCCTGGAACGCATCGGTGCCGATCATCGAGGCCGGCACCTGGCCGGTAATGCAGACCAGCGGGATTGAATCCAGACGCGCGTCGGCGATGGCGGTGATCAGGTTCGTCGCCCCCGGGCCGCTGCAGGCCATACAAACCGCCGGCTTGCCCTCGGTGCGCGCCATGCCCTGGGCGATAAATCCGGCCCCCTGCTCGTGACGCGCCAGAATATGGCGAATCTGCTTGCTTTGGCTTAACGCGTCGTAAACCGGAAGAATAGAGCCGCCCGGAATACCCGTTACCGTGGTGATCCCCTGACGTTCCAGTAAATGAACAACTAACTGCGCGCCGGTAAAGCGCATTTTGTGTGATGCTGTGCCCGAACTTGCCATGCTCCAGTCCTTTTATTCTGAGCCGACCTACCGGGCGAGGGTCGAAAAAAAACCCCGCTCGGTTTGCGCCGGCGGGGTTTGGAATCGTGTTGTTCCGGACCCTACGGCGCATTGCCGACGACCACCACACGCACGACGACCACCGCGGCAGGCGCGGTTTTTAGTAGGGTCGAAGTCAGCATGGAAGCGTTCATTAGGGGCCTTTGAGTCGAAAAATTAACTGAATTTATACAAACACAGCCGCGGCCATTAAACAATGGATTTATTTTCAACCACGGAAATTTGCGCAGAGGATCACAATTTTTTAACCCGGCGTCAGAAAGCAAAAAACCCCGCCGCAGCGAGGTTTTTTTCAGCATTTTTGCGGCTGGTAACCGCAAGCACACTGTATTACGTCAACGGCAAAAGTATACGCGTTCGCGGAAGTTCACGCAATTTTAGCCAGGGTTTTTCATAAAATAGAGTATGGATCGGCGGTGGATTTTTGTCGAGAAAAATACTGTTTATTTATACAGTGAATGCTTATACTGAAAGCGTTCACTCTGTGCCATTCGGGGGCCGCATGTTTACCGGCGCAATCAAGTCCTGGCTGAAACGGGTGGTGCCGTCAGCGCCTTAACCCTGAAAGAGCACACTGTGTTACGTCAACAAATACGCTAATGCCTTCCGGGCACGGCAACGTGTTCAGGCAGGCGGCGTAGACCCTGGCTGGCAACAGGCGGCGGAAAGGTACGCCAGCCGGCTGTGCTCCTTTACCGAGGAGACGCGTATGGGCACGATGGATATTATTGTTCTTATCCTGAAACTCATGGTTGCCCTGTTGCAACTGCTTGATGCTGTCCTGAAACAGTTCCGCTGATTCAGGTTCAGGTCGCACCTGAGAGGGGCGGGAAACCGCCCCTCTACAGGAGGTCTCCCTTTACCTGCGCCAACTGATGGAGAAACGTATGCCACCGCTGCTGATTGCTGCCACCACGCCGGACGACGCCGGCTTTCTCGCCCTGCGTAGCGAAAGCCTCGCCCAGCACTTTAATATGCTGCGCCGCCTGGCGGAGAACTGGCAGAGCGGAGAAAACCGCTTTAACGCGCCGGGAGAAAAGCTGCTTGGGGCCTTCCGTGGTGGAGAGCTGGTGGGCGTTTGTGGGCTGAACGCTGACGCCTACAGCCAGCAGCCGCGGGCCGGGCGCATTCGTCATCTGTACATCGGCGAGCGCTACCGGCGCCAGGGCGTCGGGCAGCAGCTGCTGGTGGCGGTTATCACCCATTCCGGCACCTGGTTCGATTTTCTTAATACCCACGCGCCGTCGTCGGCGTGGCCGTTCTATGAAAGCCTGGGGTTTCGTCCGGTTTACGATGAGCCGCGGGTAACGCATCGCCTGTTCTGCTCGCTGTAGCCGCCTCTGGCTGGGCGAAATGACGCATGTTACAGTTTCACTACCTTGTCCCGACAGTGCCCCACCCTGATGACGATAAACGTTTTCTGCATTCTGCTGTTCGCCGCCCTGCTGCACGCTAGCTGGAATGCGATCGTCAAGGCGAGCGGCGATAAGATGTACGCGGCAATCAGCGTGAGCGGTTCGGCGGCGGTTATTGCCCTGCTGCTGCTGCCTTTCGCACCGCAGCCGACCCTCGCCAGCGCGCCGTATCTGCTGCTTTCCAGCGCTCTGCAGGTGGTTTACACCGTGCTGGTAGCAAAAACCTACCAGGTGTCGGACATGAGCCAGACCTATCCGCTGATGCGCGGCACGGCGCCGCTGCTGGTGGCGATAGTGAGCGTTGCATTCCTCGGCGACCGCCTCTCCCCTCTGGCATGGGCGGGCATCGGAGTCATCTGTCTGGCGATCCTGGCGATGGCCTACAACGGGCGCGCCAGCTCGCGCCGCGGCGTGGTGCTGGCGCTGATTAACGCCTGCTTTATTGCCGGCTATACCCTGGTTGATGGTACCGGCGTCAGGCTCTCCGGCTCTGCGCTGGGCTACACGCTGTGGTCCTTTTTGATGAACGGAAGCTGCCTGCTGGGCTGGGCGACGATCGCTCGTCGGCGTGAAGTCAGCCGCTATCTGCGCCAGCACTGGCACAAGGGGCTGCTCGGAGGCGTCAGCACCATGGGCTCCTACGGCCTGGCGCTGTGGGCCATGACCCAGGCGCCGCTGGCGGTGGTTGCCGCGCTGCGTGAAACCTCGATTCTGTTCGGCGCGCTCATCGCCTTCGTGCTGCTTAAAGAGCGGGTCATACCGCTGCGCATTGCCGCCGCCTGCGGCATCGCGGCCGGCGCGATCCTGCTGCGCCTCTCTTAGCGGATCATGGCAACATTAGTTGCCGATTATTGTTTACAAAACCTGCCTTTAATTCCCCGACAATCGCCGCCGGGTGGTTGTTCTGTCATTTTTATGTGGTAGATTCCTCCATCGTTTACCGGATGTGCCAGTCACATATTCTTCATTTATCTCTACTAACAAAGTATTCATCGACATGAAACGGCATAAGAACTTCAATTTGTTGTTGATGCTGGTCGTGCTGGTGGCCGTTGGCCAGATGGCGCAGACCATATATATTCCGGCGATTGCCGACATGGCCGTCTCGCTCAACGCCCGCGAGGGCGCCGTGCAGAGCGTGATGGCGGCCTACTTGCTGACCTACGGCGTATCGCAGCTCTTTTACGGGCCGCTGTCCGACCGCGTGGGGAGACGCCCGGTGATTCTGGTCGGCATGTCTATCTTTATGCTGGCGACGCTGGTTGCCATTACCACCCATAGCCTGACGGTGCTGATTGTCGCCAGCGCGATTCAGGGCATGGGCACCGGCGTCGGCGGCGTCATGGCGCGTACCCTGCCGCGCGATCTATACGAAGGCGCGCAGCTCAGGCACGCCAACAGCCTGCTAAATATGGGGATTCTGGTCAGCCCGCTGCTGGCACCGCTGCTTGGCGGGATCCTCAATACCCTCTGGAGCTGGCGCGCCTGCTACGCCTTCCTGCTGGTACTGTGCGCCGTGGTGACCTTCAGCATGGCGCGCTGGATGCCGGAAACCCGCCCGGCCGGCGCGCCGCGAACCCGCCTCGCCACCAGCTACAGAACGCTTTTCGGCAACGGCGCGTTCAACTGCTATCTGCTGATGCTGGTTGGCGGCCTCGCGGGAATTGCCGTTTTCGAGGCCTGCTCCGGCGTGCTGATGGGCGCCGTGCTGGGCCTGAGCAGCATGGCGGTCAGCATCCTGTTTATTTTGCCGATCCCGGCGGCCTTCTTCGGCGCCTGGTTCGCCGGGCGTCAGAACAAGCGCTTCCCGACGCTGATGTGGCAATCGGTGATTTGCTGCCTGCTGGCGGGAATTATGATGTGGATCCCGGGGCTGATGGGCGTCATGACCGTCTGGACGCTGCTGGTGCCGGCCGCGCTGTTCTTCTTCGGTGCCGGCATGCTGTTTCCGCTGGCAACCAGCGGCGCAATGGAGCCGTTCCCGTTCCTCGCCGGTACCGCCGGCGCGCTGGTTGGCGGCCTGCAGAATATCGGCTCCGGCGTCCTGGCCTGGCTATCGGCCATGATGCCGCAGACCGGCCAGGGCAGCCTCGGATTGCTGATGATGCTGATGGGGCTGCTGATTATGCTGTGCTGGCTGCCGCTGGCGTCACGCTTTAGCCGCCATCAGCAGCCGGTTTAGGGCTTCGGCGATTCTCCCCGGGCCGGTCGCGATGCGTCCTGCCTGGGCTCCCCATCCGGCTGCTAAGCCTGCACCCGGCTCTGCAGCCAGTGGATAAAGGCATCGATTTTTGGCCACTGGCGGCCCGGGAGCGTGGTCACATAGTAGTGCTGGTGGCATTTCAGCGTCATTTCGCCAAACGGCGCGATCAGCTCCCCGCTTTCCAGCCGCTTTTGCACCAGCCTTTTGCGCCCCATCGCCACGCCGACGTGGTTCATCGCCGCTATCACCGCTAAATCGGAACGATCGAAGCCAATCCCCGACGATTGCGGCATAGTCATCCCAAACTGCTGCGCCCAGCTAAACCACTCGTCGGTGCCGGAGTCGTTGCTCCAGGCCTGGCGATCGTGCAGCAGCGTGCAGTGCTGGAGGTTATCGGGATTCTGCTGCAGCTGGTGCTGGCGGGCATAGTCCGGGCTGCATACCGGCACAATCGCCTCGTCCATCAGAAAGTGGTGGCTGAGCTGCGATGACGGCAAATCGTCGAAGTAGATAGCCAGGTCGATGCCGGCGCGCTGCATATTGACGTTATCGTTGCCGGTCAGCACGGTCAGCGAGATCGACGGGTAGCGGCGGGTAAAGTCGCCCAGCGCCGGGACCAGCCAGCACTGGGCAATCGACGGCCGCGAGTAGACCGTCAGGGTGCCGGACAGCTCCTGATTTTTGATATCCAGGATCTCCTGATTGAGGCTATCGAGGGATGACTTGAGCGCCCAGAACACCCGCCTGCCTTCGTGGGTCAGCTCCACCTTGCGGTGCGAGCGCACGAACAGCTGAATACCCAGCTCCTCTTCAAGCTGGTTCATGCGGTGGCTCACCGCGCTGGGCGTCAACGATAGCTCTTCCGCCGCCAGGGCAAAAGATTCGTGCCGCGCGGCCACCTCAAAGGTATAGAGCTTTGACAGCTGCCAGCCGTTGAGCAGCCGGTTACCCCTCTCTTGTTGCGCATCCATCCTGCGTCTCCCCCGATTTTATCAGCGCTGATTGTAAAGAAAACGGCCGCCTATCGCCGCCTTAAAGATGAATAAAAGTGACCCATAACGAAAAACAACGCCATTTTTAGACATCAATCACTCATTTGATTCAATCTAATTCACCTGAAGAGCCAATTATATCGTTTGTCAGCCGGTGGCGTTTTTCTGTTCAATAAGCGCAGATTATTCACAGGCGAGGTGGGGTATGGAGTCGCAGATTTGGGTTGTGAGCACGCTGCTGATAAGCATCGTGCTGATCGTGTTAACTATAGTCAAACTGAAGTTTCACCCCTTCCTGGCGCTGCTGTTAGCCAGCTTTTTTGTCGGCGCAATGATGGGGATGAGCCCGCTGGATATGGTGAACGCCATTGAAAGCGGGATTGGCGGAACCCTGGGCTTCCTTGCGGCGGTCATCGGCCTCGGCACTATCCTGGGTAAAATGATGGAGGTCTCCGGCGCCGCAGAGCGTATCGGCCTGACGCTCCAGCGCTGCCGCTGGCTATCGGTTGACGTCATTATGGTGCTGGTGGGCCTGATTTGCGGGATTACGCTGTTTGTGGAAGTTGGCGTCGTGCTGCTGATCCCGCTGGCATTCTCCATTGCCAAAAAGACCCACACCTCGCTGCTGAAGCTGGCGATTCCGCTGTGTACCGCGCTGATGGCCGTCCACTGCGTGGTTCCGCCGCATCCGGCCGCGCTGTTCGTTGCCAATAAGCTCGGCGCCGATATCGGGACGGTTATCGTCTACGGCCTGCTGGTCGGGCTGGTGGCCTCGCTGGTTGGCGGCCCTCTGTTCCTTAAGCTCCTCGGCAATCGCCTGCCGTTTAAGCCGGTTCCCGCCGAGTTTTCTAACCTGGAAGTTCGTCAGGAAGAGACGCTGCCGTCGCTCGGCGCTACGCTCTTTACTATCCTGCTGCCTATCGCGCTGATGCTGGTAAAAACCGTTGCCGAGCTGAATATGACCAGGGGCGGCACGCTGTACATGCTGCTGGAGTTTATCGGTAACCCGATCACCGCCATGTTTATTGCCGTCTTCGTGGCTTACTACATTCTCGGCATCCGTCAGCATCTCGGAATGAGCGTCCTACTGACCCATACCGAGAACGGCTTTGGTTCAATTGCCAATATCCTGCTGATTATCGGCGCCGGCGGCGCGTTCAACGCGATACTGAAAACCAGCGGCCTGGCGGACTCGCTGGCGGTGATCCTGTCGAACCTGCATATGCACCCCATCCTGCTGGCCTGGCTGGTGGCGCTGATCCTGCACGCGGCGGTCGGCTCGGCCACCGTCGCGATGATGGGCGCAACCGCCATCGTTGCTCCGATGCTGCCGCTTTATCCCGGCGTGAGTCCGGAGATCATCGCCATTGCCATCGGTTCTGGCGCAATTGGCTGCACGATCGTCACCGATTCCCTGTTCTGGCTGGTCAAACAATACTGCGGAGCGAGCCTGAGCGAGACGTTTAAATACTATACAACGGCCACATTTATCGCATCCTTACTTGCGCTGGCCTGCACGTTCCTGCTTTCTTTCATCATCTGAGCGCCAAGAGACGTAATATGAAAAACGCTGACATGACCACTTTAATCGCACAGTTCCCGCTGCTGAAGGATCTGATTGCCCTGAAAGAAACCGCCTGGTTTAACCCGGCAACCACCGCTCTGGCCGAGGGGTTACCCTACGTCGGCCTGACCGGCGAAGACGTCCAGGACGCCCGCGCCCGCCTCGATCGCTTTGCGCCGTATCTGGCGCAGGCTTTCCCGGAAACCGCGGCTACCGGCGGGATAATTGAATCCGAGCTGGTGGCAATCCCGGCCATGAAGGCGCGGCTGGAGCAGGAATTTGCGCAGCCGGTGGCGGGCGAGCTGCTGCTGAAAAAGGACAGCCATCTGCCCATCTCCGGCTCAATTAAAGCGCGAGGTGGCATTTATGAGGTGCTGACCCATGCGGAAAAGCTGGCGCTGGAAGCCGGTCTGCTCACCGCTGCGGACGACTACAGCAGGCTGCTAACGCCTGAATTTAAACAGTTCTTCAGCCAGTACAGCATCGCCGTCGGCTCCACCGGGAACCTCGGAATGTCGATTGGCATCATGAGCGCGCGCATCGGCTTTAAGGTCACCGTGCATATGTCCGCCGACGCCCGGGCGTGGAAAAAAGCCAAGCTGCGCAGCCACGGCGTGACGGTGGTGGAGTACGATCAGGATTACGGCGTGGCGGTTGAGCAGGGGCGTAAAGCCGCCGAATCAGACCCTAACTGCTTCTTTATCGACGACGAAAACTCGCGCACGCTGTTCCTCGGCTACGCCGTTGCCGGCGAGCGTCTGAAGGCCCAGTTTGCTCAGCAGGGCCGGGTGGTCGATGCCGACCATCCGCTGTTCGTCTATCTGCCATGCGGCGTGGGTGGTGGCCCTGGCGGGGTGGCGTTTGGCCTCAAGCTGGCCTTCGGCGACCACGTGCGCTGCTTCTTCGCCGAACCGACCCACTCTCCCTGCATGCTGCTCGGGGTCTATACCGGGCTGCACGACGCGATTGCGGTCCAGGATTTAGGTATCGATAACCTCACCGCCGCCGACGGGCTCGCCGTTGGCCGCGCGTCGGGATTCGTCGGCCGGGCAATGGAGCGCCTGCTCGACGGCCTCTATACCCTCGACGACCAGACGATGTACGACATGCTGGGCTGGCTGGCGCAGGCGGAGAATATCCGCCTCGAGCCTTCGGCGCTGGCGGGCATGGCCGGGCCGCAGCGCGTGTGCGCCAGCGCGGCGTACCAGCAGATGCACGGCTTTAGCCCGGAGCAGATGCAGAACGCCACCCACCTGGTGTGGGCCACCGGCGGCGGCATGGTGCCGGAAGAAGAGATGGCGCAGTACCTGGCGAAGGGCCGCTAGCCCGTCGTCAGCGCAGCAGCGGCATCAGCTCGGCGGGCGAGCGCTGCTGGCTTTGTAAGTCACGCATGACGCGCATATAGGGCGCGCTCATGCTGTAAAACTGGCGATAGCCCGCGCACAGCGGGTTTGGGCTATTTTGCGCATTCAGCGGCGGGCAATCACCGCCGCATAACCTCAGCCACGGACAGTCGCGACAATCCGGCGTAACCGGCGCACCGGCGGGACGCACCGCTTCCCCGCACCAGCCGCGCAGAGCGCTCTCAAAGGGCAAAATCACCATCCGGCCGATATCCTCGCGTACCCAAATGGCAAAAACCGCGCACAGAAAATCCCCCCAGGCCTCGGCATCCTGTGGCTGAAGCTGCGGAACAAAGCGGATCGCTGAAACGCCCTGCTGGCGTAGCTGGTGATAATATTCCTGCGGGCTCAGGCAGTGATGGCGATAAATATTGACGTCCAGTACCTTCAGCTCTCTCTCTGCGGCACTCCTCCTGTGGCAACGTCCTGTCATGTCACATCCTTAATGAATAAAACAATCTGCCGTAGATGAGTTACAGCAAACATTAACGCCAGCGAAAGCACTGCGAGGGAGATCAAAAATTTGTCACGTACCGCCCGGGATTGTGCAAAATCGCTCTCGCTGATATCCATCAGGTTGCGGCTGCGGGTATAGCGCCAGAGAATAATGGCTACGGCAACCAGCACGCCAATCGACAGCCAGAACAGCGCCCCCGCGCTGTGCCAGTTATGCTTGATAGCCAGCGCCATCAGCGCCCCGTAGCCCAGCAGCGTGCGAAACCAGGCCAGCGACGTGCGCTCCGGCTGCAGGCCAGGGTCGCGCTCCCGCCGCATCCGTCGCCTATCCACCGTAGAGCACCAGTCCCGTCACCACCACGACCACAAGCAGCAGCAGAATGCTGATCGCCAGCAGCGTTCTGGTGTAGGGCAGATCCTGCTTCAGACGCATCGCCTTTTCATTACTCAGCCAGCGCAGATAGCCGTAAATGGCCAGGCCACCGGCAAACAGGCACAGCAGCAGCGCCAGCACCTCGCGGATCAGCGGCGTGGCAAAGTCGGGCGCCAGCTGATCGAGGCCGACCCCGGCGGCGAGAAAGCCCAGTGCCGTGCGGATCCAGGCGAGAAAGGTACGTTCATTAGCGAGTGAAAAGCGGTAATCCGGCGCTTCACCCACGCGGGAGATTTTCATCAGGGTTCCTTGTTCGTGCCACGGCCAGGCTCCAGCATAGCCTAATTCATCGCGAACAGGGGAAGAGGGAAAACCGGCACCCAACGGATGCCGGTTAGAGGGAGGGATTAGTGCAGCTCTGGCCAGTACTCTTTATTGGCCGCAATCAGGTCATCAAGGATAGCCTTCGCAACGGAGGCGCTCGGCACGGTTTTCGACAGCGTAATCGCCTGCCACAGCTTGTGGTAGGAGCGATGTTCCCAGGCATCGACCACCAGCTTTTCGACCGCCACCTGCTGGCCCATCATCCCTTTCTGGAAGTTCGGGATGTCGCCCACCGTTAGCGGCTCCGGCCCGTTATGGCCAACCAGGCACGGAATTTCGACCATCGCGTCGGCGTCAAAGTTATGGATAGCGCCATTGTTCGGCACAATCAGCAGCATGCGCTCCTGGGTGTTGAAGGCAATCGCCGCCGCGAGGTCAACGATGTACGAGGCGTGCTCGTCGATCTCCAGATCGCCGGCAGAGGATTTACCGGCGGCAATAATAGCCCGGCAGGCAGTGAAGACGTTTTTCTCGCGATGATCCATGACCTCGTTTGCGCGGGTGCGCTCAGGGTTGGAGTGCGCCACCACATAGTCCGGGAACAGATAATACTTCAGGTAAGTGTTCGGCATGGTGTCCGGATCCAGCGCCTGCACATCTTTTGCCTTGGCAAAGGTATCATTCCAGCTCGCTTCGGTATGCGGGTCGTTTGACGGCGGAACGTAGCCATATTTAGCGACATGTTCACGCAGTTTTGGCATCAGGTCGTTACCCTGCAGATCCTCAATCGACGTCCACCAGCCGAAGTGGTTAAGGCCGTAGTAGCGCACGCGCATCTGCTTGCGGTCTTTCAGGCCGACGATTTGCGCCATTCGCCCTTCGATGCCGATCGGCATATCGCAAATGTTGAGGATTTTCGCATCCGGGCGCAGGCGGCGGGTCGCTTCTGCCACGATGGCCGCCGGGTTGGAGTAGTTAAGCATCCACGCGTTCGGCGAATATTTTTGCATGTAGTCCACCAGCTCCAGCACGCCGCCGATAGAGCGCATACCGTAGGCGATGCCGCCAGGTCCGCAGGTTTCCTGGCCCAGCACGCCGTGACGCAGCGGGATTTTTTCATCTTTTTCACGCATCGGATATTTACCGACGCGAATGTGCGCCATCACGAAATCCACGTCGGTAAAGGCCGCCTGCGGGTCGGTGGTGTAGCTGAACTCAATATCCGGCGCCTGCTCTTTGAGAATAACTTTACAGGCTTCGGCGATAGTCTCCTGCCGCGCGCCGTCGTTGTCATAAAATTTCAGCGCCCGCAGCGGGAAACGGTCCTGGTTCGCTAACAGCATTAATACGATGCCCGGGGTAAAGGTACTGCCGCCGCCTGCGATAACAACTGAGAATTTCTTCATGATACTGCCTCCGTCATGGTGTTTTGTTCGGTCTGTAGAGAATCTTTGATAAGGGTTTCAAGCTGGTCGCGAACCTGAGGAACGTGCAGGCCAACGATGACCTGAATTCCGTTGCCGCGCCGCACCACTCCGTGGGCGCCCAGCGCTTTAAAGACGTCGTCACTTTGCGTTTTCGCCATATCGACCAGCGTGATACGCAGTCGGGTGGCGCAGTTATTGATGCTCTCGATATTGCTCGCCCCGCCCAGCGCCTGCAGGAAGCCTGCGGCCTGGCCGAGCTTGGTCTCCGTCGCGCCCGCGGCGCTGGTTTTGCCGCGCGCCGCCTGGTAGTCGGCCTTGCTGTAGAGCTTGATTTCACTCTCTTCCCGTCCCGGCGTTTTCAGGTTGAGGCGCAGGATCAGGGTGCGGAAAATAACGAAGTAGATACCGGTGAAGCATGCCCCGACGCCGATCTGGATAAACATCATCGAGGCGTGGTTGTGGAACATCGGGATCCAGTTTTGCGGCAGGAACTGATCCAGCAAACCGCCGCCAAAATTGCCTACCACGCCGCACATATACATCACCGTCGCCATCGTCGCCGCCAGCACGGCGTGCACGGCGAACAGCAGCGGAGAGATAAACAGGAAGGTGAACTCCAGCGGTTCGGTAATGCCGACCAGCATGGCGGTCAGGGTGGCCGGTATCAGCAGGCCGGCAACCTTGACGCGGTTTTCCGGGGCGGCGGTAAAGTAGAGCGCCAGCGCAATACCCACCGAGCCAAAGACCTTCGAGTTGCCGTGCAGGGCGAAGCCGCCTTCCGGGAACAGGGCCTTCAGCGGCTCGGTGCTCTGACTGAACTCCTGCAGATGCTGCGCCCAGTACATCTGGATGCCGCCTTCCACCACCGCCGGGCCGAAGATAAACGGACCGTAGACAAAATGGTGCAGGCCGGTTGGGATCAGGATCCGCTCAAGGAAAATATAAACCCAGACCCCGAGCGCCCCGGCCGAGCGTAAAAACGCCTGCAGAGATTCAATACCCATCTGCACCTTCGGCCAGCCGAGCAGCGTCAGCCAGGCGCAGGGGATCATCGCCAGGAATGCCACGATGACGACAAACGAAGAGCCCTGGAAAATACCGAGGAAAACCGGCAGCGGTTTATCAAAATAGCGGTTATGAATCGCGGTCACGAAGCCGGAAATAACAATTGCGCCAATGATGCTGGTATCCAGCGTTTTAATTCCGGCGATCGTTGCCAGGCCGCTGCCGGCGGTGGGTTCGGCGGAGAAGTCGACGCCGAAGAAATGGCCCCAGGTCATCCCCATCGCGTTAATGAAGTAGTTCCAGGTGAGGAAGCTGACCAGCACCGCGAGACAGGCCCGGCCCTGCGCCTGTTTAGCGAGGCCAATCGGCAGGCCGACGGCGAAAATCAGCGGCATATTACGAAATACCGTCCAGCCGCCCTCTTCAATAATGTGAACGATTTGCGCAAATAAATTATCGGGGGCCGTAAGCGCTTCGCCGACAAACATCGGGTTGCGCAACATAATGGCAATCCCGACCACGATCCCGGCAAACGGAAACAGCAAAACCGGGGTAAACATGGCGCCGCCAAAACGTTGTATTTGACTGAGCATTTTAAAATCCTCATTTAACAACCAGTAGGGTTAGAGGCCTTATTTGTCTTGAGTATCGGCCTAAAGCGAGAATAGGAATTTACCCGTCATCCAACATGCAATGTCGGTGCGATTCGTGATCGCTTTCATGGTTTTAATTACAGCGATGTTGTCTACTTTTGGAATAAAACATAGACAACAACAATGCCACCCATCTCCAGCCTGTAAAAATGTCAGCGTATTCATATGTAATTTAATGATTTTAAATACGAAACAGAGGTTTGATAATTACCTCTGATACTGGAATAGAGGTCTACTGGTGATCTACAAATCTATTGCTGAAAGATTGCGTCTGCGGCTCAATTCATCGGATTTCAATATCGGCAGCCCGCTGCCGGGAGAGAAAAAGCTGGCGCAGGAGTTTGGCGTCGCGCGGATGACCATTCGCAAAGCCATCGACCTGCTGGTGAACTGGGGGCTGGTGGTACGTCGCCACGGTAGCGGCACCTACGTTGCGCGCAAAGATGTGCACCATGAAACCACCAACCTGACCGGCCTGGCCGAGGTGCTGCGCCAGCAGGGGAAAGAGGTGGTCAGCCAGGTGCTGATTTTCGAGGTGATGCCCGCGCCGCCCGCGATTGCCAGCCAGCTGCGGATTCAGATTAACGAGCGGATCTATTTCTCACGACGCGTGCGCTACGTGGACGGAAAGTCCCTGATGCTGGAAGACAGCTATATGCCGGTCAAACTGTTTCGTAACCTGTCGCTGGTGCATCTCGAGGGGTCAAAATTTGACTACATCGAGAAGGAGTGCGGGCTAACGATTAGCGGTAACTATGAGAGCCTCTCCCCGGTGCTGGCGGACAAGCAGCTGGCAAAATCGATGAATGTCCCTGAGCAGACGCCGCTGCTGCGCATCACCTCGCTCTCCTACAGCGACAGCGGCGAATTTCTCAATTATTCCGTTATGTTTCGCAACGCCAGCGAGTATCAGGTGGACTACCACTTACGCCGCGTCCACCTCGATAGTCCGTTAGCTCATCCCCCAGAACAGCACGGCGAGGAGCTGCGGGGTGATGATGCGTAAAAACATCACCAGCGGGTAAACCGTGGCATAAGACAGCGCCGCCGCGCCGCTGGTGGCGTGCAGGTTGTTGGCGAAGGCCAGCGCCGGGGGATCGGTCATTGAACCGGCCAGCATGCCGCAGAGGGTCAGATAGTTCATTTTCAGCAGCATTCGCGCCAGAACCCCGACCGTCAGCAGCGGAATGGCGGTAATGAAAATACCGTAGGCTATCCAGCTCAGGCCGTCGCCGTGGGTCAGCGTCAGGATAAAATCACCGCCCGACTTCAGGCCAACAACCGCCAAAAACAGCACGATCCCGAGCTCGCGCAGCGCAAGGTTGGCGCTGGGCGGCATAAACCAGTAGAGCTTGCCGATGCTGCCGATTCGCCCGAGGATCAGCGCCATAATCAGCGGCCCGCCGGCCAGGCCCAGCTTAAGCGCAACGGGAAAACCTGGAATAAACAGCGGGATAGAACCCAGCAGCACCCCTAAACCAATGCCGATAAAGACCGGCAGCATCTGAACCTGCTGCAGTTTTTGCTGCGCGTTACCCAGCTCAGCGGCAACCGCGTCAATTGCTTCCGGGCGCCCCACCAGGTTAAGGATATCGCCAAACTGCAGGCTGGCGTGGCTGCTGGCCACCAGCTCCACGCCGGCGCGATTAAGCCGGGAGATAACCACGTCATAGCGCTGCTTGTAGTTGAGATCGCGGATCTTCTTGCCGAGGATTTTCTCGCTGGTCACCACCACCCGTTCGACTTTCAGATCGGTACCGCGGGTGGAGAGCGAGGTGGAGACCTCCTTGCCGATAACCAGCTGCGCATTGTGTAAATCCTCCGGGCGCCCCACCAGATGCAGCAGGTCGCCGGTCTGGATCAGCGTGCCCGGAGCCGGGACCATCAGCAGCTCATCGCGCTTCAGGCGCGAACAGATCAGCCTGTCGCTGTTGAGCATCGGCACATCCTGAATCGCCATATTGTTCAGATTAGGGTTTTCAACGCGGACGTTAATGGTCTGCAGCAGCGCATGGCCGTTACCGCTGCTCTCGTCAAACTGCTGGGCATCTTTGTCGACGTTGACGCGAAAGAACAGGCGCACCAGCCACATGGTGAGCAAAATGCCGCAAATGCCAAACGGATAGGCCATGGCATAGCTCATCCCCATCTGGTCTACCACGTCGAGCGGCACGCCAAGGTCGCGCAGGATCTGCTGCCCGGCCCCCAGCGCCGGGGTATTGGTGACCGCCCCGGAGAAAATGCCGAGGACTATCGGCAGCGGAATATTAAAAAGCTTATGCAGCACCGCGGTCACCAGGCCGCCGAGAATAACGATGAGGATAGCAAAGAGGTTGAGCCGCAGCCCTGAGACGCGCAGAGAGGCAAAGAACCCCGGCCCAACCTGGATACCGATGGTGTAAACGAAGAGGATCAGGCCAAATTCCTGAATAAAGTGCAGCATGGGACCGCTGAGGGTCACGCCGGCCTGGTCGACAAAGTGGCCGACGATAATACCGCCAAACAGCACGCCGCCAATGCCAAAACCCACGCCGCGAATTTTGACATTGCCGATCCACAATCCGACGACCGCAACCAGCGCCAGGACGCTGACGGTCAATGCTATATCACTCATCGTCTTTTCCCTGTGAATAACATTAGTAATGACAGGGATTATGGCCCAAGCCTCCGGGCCTGTATGCAGCCTGGCGCACAATAATCAGCGGGTCATCGAAAGCGCGTAGAGGCTATTTCTGCCGGATCATTTCAACGCTGCACGGCAAAAAAAAGCCCCGACGGATCGGGGCTTTGATGAGGGGGTCAGATTAGCTGTTAAGCGCCGGACGCTCGCTAATGGCGATCCGCTGCGGGATGACCGCTTCCGGTTCATTGCGGGTGAGATCGATATGCAACAAACCGTTATTAAAGGTGGCTCCGGAGACTTCCATATTTTCGGCCAGCGTAAAGCTGAGGCTAAAGGCCTGGCTTACCAGCCCCTGATGCAGCCACTTCGTCTCTTTTTCCGCCTGCTGCGGCGTACCCTTCACGCTCAGGCGCGTACCTTCCAGCTGAATATCCAGATCTTCCTGACGGAAACCGGCCAGCGCAAGGGTAATGCGATAGTGGTTATCGTCGCTTTTTTCGATGTTATAAGGTGGGAAGGTCTGGCTTTCACCGGCGGTTTGCAGAGCGTTGGCCAGTTTGTCAAAACCGATCCATTGACGCAGCAGCGGGGATAAATCGTAGTTACGCATAATGTGTTTCTCCTTCTAAGAAGCGAGTGAATACCGCGGGTTGGTTAACCCGCATCTGCCCCCTGACGGCGAGCAAGTTTTAATATCGGGCCGCGCGGGCGACCCGACGGGATTAGTTGATTTCGATACGGCGCGGTTTATCCGCTTCCGGGATCACGCGTTCCAGTTCGATATACAGCAGACCGTTCACCAGGTTTGCGCCGCGAACGTGGATGTTTTCCGCGATCTGGAATTTACGCTCAAAGTTGCGCTCGGCGATGCCCTGATAGAGGTAGGTACGCTCTTTCGGCTCACCGGCATGGGCACCTTTGACGATCAGCAGATTGTCCTGGGCGGTGATCTCCAGCTCGCTTTCGGCAAAGCCGGCAACGGCGATCGCAATGCGGTAATGGTTTTCGTCTACCAGCTCGACGTTGTACGGAGGGTAGCCGCCATTGCTCTGGCTCTGATTGTTTTCTAACAGATTAAAGAGGCGGTCAAAACCAATAGCAGAACGATACAGCGGAGAGAGATCGAAATTACGCATAATAAATAGCTCCTGAAATCAGCGAGAGTTTTATGACCTTCCATCATGGACAGGTCGTTATTACCCGGAATACCCCGCAGGCGTATTCTCATCGGGCCACGTTTCTAAAATGGGTTTCCCGACGCGCTTTTCAAGACGAATGCCGCAATTTTTTTTGCAGTTTGCCGACGATTGCTTAGACTGGGGGTAGCACAAAAGGCAAAATGCGATGCCTGCCACAGTGCGGCGCAATAACGCTATGCATTCAGAGGATGGCTCGATATAACCGATAAATGGTTATCTCAATGCCCGAAACAATAATGGAAGAATGATGAAAAGCGGTCTGTTAAAGCTGGTCCTGTTCGGCGGAATGGTAGGCTTGAGCGGTTGCTCCAGCGTGATGTCTCATACCGGCGGCAAGGAAGGAACCTACCCGGGAACGCGAGCCAGCGCGCAGATGCTGGGCAACAGCGATGCCAACTGGGGCACAAAATCCCTGGTGGCAATAGATATGCCCCTCACCGCGGTGATGGACACGCTGCTGCTGCCGTGGGATATGTTCCGTACCGATAGCTCGATAAAATCGCGCGTAGAAAAAAGCGAAAGAGAGACGCTGGCGACCAATTCGGTTATCCCGCCAGCATCAATGACAACCCCTTGATCTAAGGCGTAACTTCGGTGGTCCACAGCTGACGATAGCCGTCCACCTCCGCCATCCATGCCAGATATTTGCCATCCGGCGAAAAGACGATCGCATCCGCTGAAGGCGCGCTTTCTCCCTCAGCCGTCAAAAAGCTCACCGCCCCCGACCGCGCGTGGCAAAGCGCAATCCGATTCTCCAGCACAAATCCCAGCCATTCGCCCGACGGGTGCCAGTTAAACGCCGACTGAATATCCGAACGATTAGCGGTGAGCTGCCGCAGGCCGCTACCCTGCGGCGAAATCAGCCACAGCTGAACCACGCCGGCATCATCGCGCATCAGAAACGCAATCTCCGTCGCCTGCGGGTTAGCCCGCACCCAGTGGCGCGGCGCGGTGGCTAATCCGGGATAGCGGCGGTCGTGGGTAAAGGTCAGGCGCCGCTGCATCACCGCGGCCGGCGGCGCGGGCAGCGTCGTCTCGGTACCCGCCAGCGGCGCGTCGCCCTGCTGCTTCCAGCCTTGTTCGCTATCCGGCAGGGTGACGATAAACAGTTCGGGGACCTTTTCACCCTCTGCCGATCGCGTGTCGCCGATAAAGGCCAGGGCGTGGCTACCGACCCAGCCCTCTTCATAAGCGCGGTTGATTTCATCGCTGCCCGGCGCCGGCTCAGGCGTCGTCCGGCTGACCAGCACGCACCAGTGGCTGCCGCCGTATTCACGCGGATGCTGCCCGCTCGGAACCACCGGGCCATAGGGCACCGCTACCCCTACGTTGCGCAGATCCAGCGCGGGCGAGCGCTCGTGCATCACGTGATCGTTATAGGTAAAGCTGACCCGCTGACCATCAGGACTATAAACATGGACGTGGCTACCGCCGCGCAGCGCGCCTGCGGTATAGGGGGCGGTGATATCCATCGCATCGAGGTTACGGCACTCACCCTGAAACGACACCACGCCGCGGCGGTGGTGGAAATCATACCGCCAGCTCTCATCCGGATGTTCGGGTCCGTGAATAAAAACGTAGGCATCTTTCGTTGGATGAACGGTCACTACGCCAACGTGGGCGCCCTGCTGAGCGCGATAGATTGTCTCTACCGCGCCGGTGTGGACGTTGACCCGCTCAATCGTCTCCCCGGTGAAGGAGGCTCCGGACGGACGGACGTCAAAAACCAGCCACTGGCTGTCCGCAGTCCAGACGCGCGTATTGGTCAACTGATGATGACGAGAGGCAAAAGTGATTTGTTTCATAGGACTACCCTGATGCACGGCGTTCGCATCAGGGTATAGTATCGGCAAGAATTAGCCTACACGTTTAATATCGCCCACCAGCACGATGTAGGAAAGCGCGCCAATCAGGGCCACGACGGCAATATAAACCAGAGCAGGCGCAAAGCCATATCCCTGCGCCAGGTAACCGATGACCAGCGGAACGGTGATCCCCCCCAGACCGCCGACAAAGTTAAACACGCCGCCGGTCAGCCCAATCAGGCGCATCGGCGCCAGCGATGACACCAGTGACCAGGTGATAGAAGCAAAGCCGTTGCCGAAGAAGGCGATGGCCATCAGGGTCATAATCCACACCGGATCGTTGGTGTAATTCGCGCCGATAATACAGGTCGATATCAGCAGCCCACAGATAATGGGCGTTTTACGCGCGGCGCCCAGCGAGACGCCTTTTCGCACCAGCCGGTCCGCCAGCCAGCCCGAGAGCAGCACGCCAACGAATGCGGCAAGGAACGGCACCGTGGTCATAAAGCCCGCTTTTAACGCGGTGATCCCCTTTTCCTGAGTCAGGTAGTTCGGGAACCAGGTCAGGAAAAACCACAGCGTGGAGGTGACGGCAAACTGCCCGAGGTAGACGCCGACCAGCTTGCGATGGAATACCAGCTTCCAGTCGGCCGCGGTCATCGGCTGCCGCGCCTCTTTTTTGACCGGCGCATCGCCGTCCACCAGGCCGCCGCCGTCGCGAATATAATCCAGCTCGGCCTTGCTGATGCTTTTAGTCAGGCGCGGTGGCTGGTAGACCTTGAACCAAACTAACGACCAGACAATACCGATAGCGCCGGTGACGATGAACACCCAGTGCCAGCTCAGCAGCTCCTGGATCCAGATCAGCAGCGGCGTCAGGAACGCCAGCCCCACAAACTGACCGGAGGTGTAGAAGCCGACCGCCGAGGCGCGCTCGTGCTCCGGGAACCAGCTGGTCACCATGCGGTTGTTGGTCGGGAAAGCCGGGGCCTCAAAAATACCCGTAATCGCTCGCAGACCAATCAGCGACATCAGCCCCGTGGCAAAGCCCTGAAATAGCGTCGCCACCGACCAGCCAAAAATGGCAATAAAGTAGGTCATTCGCGAACCGACGCGGTCGAGGAACCAGCCGCCGGGAATTTGACACAGCGTATATAGCCAGGCAAAAGCCGAAAAAATATAGCCCATTTCCGTTTTGCTAATCCCAAACTCTTCCTGAATATGCGCTGACGCGACGGCAAGATTCGCCCGATCAACGTAGCAAATAACAACGGTAATAAAGATCATGACCAGCGTCAAATAACGACGACGACCGGGTTTTGCAGCAGTCACTGAAATATCCATAGCAATCTGTCTCCAGATTTTGGGCATAGCGAAACCGCTCACCATGCCCTGTAATTTACAGAGGGTTTATTTGAATTTTTATTAATAACTTAAGCGTAATGCGCTAAATAATTTGTGCCGGGGAAAGGCGGCAACTTTTCACACTCCCTGGAGCATACGTTAGTATGTAACTGGGGTCAGAAAATGCAGCCAACGCATCACCGGTGCAAAGCATGACGCACATTACCATTCGGCGACGGAACCATCCTCATGACGCCACAATGGATTACGCCAGTCCGGCGCATTTTTACTGAGCTCAATCACTCTGGCTTCATCAATTTCCACACCCAGCCCCGGCTTCGTTAACGGTTTAAAGAAGCCGCCTTCCATATTGAAGTCTTCTTTATTCTTCACAAAGTCGAGCAGTTCCGCGCCCTTGTTGTAGTGGATGCCCATGCTTTGTTCCTGGAGGACCGCATTGCGGGCGACGAAATCGACGTGCAGGCAGGCGGCCAGGGCGATCGGGCCCAGCGGACAGTGCGGCGCCAGCGCCACGTCATAGGCCTCGGCCATGCCGGCAATTTTATAGCATTCGGTGATCCCCCCGGCGTGCGACAGGTCCGGCTGCAGAATGGCCAGGCCGCCCGCCTCCAATACCCGCTTAAATTCGAAACGCGAGAACATACGTTCACCCGCCGCGAGCGGAATATGCGTTTGCGCCGCCAGTTTTGGATAATATTCCGCCTGCTCGGCCAGTACCGGCTCCTCAATAAATAGCGGACGATACGGCTCCAGCTCTTTAATCAGCACCCTGGCCATCGGCGCGCTGACGCGGCCGTGGAAATCAAGACCAAACTCAATTTCATTGCCGAAGGCTTCGCGGATTTGCGCCACGGTATTCACCGCTGCGTCTACCGCGCGGGAATTATCAATAACCCCCATCTCTTCGCAGCCGTTTAATTTGAAGGTATCAAAGCCAATCCCGCGCAGCTTTTTAATGCCATCGATAACTTCCGCCGGGCGATCGCCGCCAACCCAGCTGTAGGCTTTAATTTTGTCCCGCACCAGGCCGCCCATCAGCTGCCATACCGGCGCATTCAGCACTTTTCCTTTGATATCCCACAGCGCCTGATCGATACCGGCAATGGCGCTCATCAAAATAGGGCCGCCGCGATAGAAACCGGCGCGGTACATCACCTGCCACAGGTCGTTAATACGCGCCGGGTCCTGGCCAATCAGGTATTCTCCCAGCTCATGTACCGCCGCTTCAACGGTGCGCGCGCGCCCTTCAATGACCGGCTCGCCCCAGCCAACAACGCCTTCATCGGTTTCAATTTTCAGGAACATCCACCGCGGCGGTAAACGGTAAGTAGTCAGTTTGGTTATTTTCATTGCACAGCCTCTCGATACGCTTTAACAAATTCGGCAGCCTGGCGGGCGGTGCGTTCAACGGACTGTCCGGCACGATAAAGATCGCTCCCCAGTCCGGCACCGATACAGCCGGCATCAATCCATTGCGCCAGGTTCTCCGGCGTGACGCCACCGACGGCGAAAACGGGGACCTCTGGCGGTAAAACGGCCTTCAGCGCCTTGATGTAATCCGGGCCAAAAGCGGAGGACGGGAACACCTTCAGGGCTCTGGCACCCGCATCGAGCGCGGTGAAGGCCTCGGTGGCGGTCGCACATCCGGGACAGACGGTCATGCCGTAGCCCACCGCGCGGCGAATAACCTCAGCGTGAATATTGGGCGTAACGATCAGCCGGCAGCCCATCTTCGCCAGCTCGTCAACCTGCTCCGGCTGCAGCACGGTGCCTGCGCCAATCAGCGCCCGATCGCCAAACGCCTCGACGATGGCCGGAATGCTTTGCTGCCAGCGGGGCGAGTTCAGCGGAATTTCGACGGCATCGAATCCCGCGTCGATAACGGCGCCCACGTGCGCCAGCGCCTCTTCCGGCGTGATGCCGCGCAGAATTGCGATCAGCGGAAGCTTAGTTTGCCACTGCATATATGATGCTCCTTATACCTGCCTGAAATGCGGTATCGCCGGAAACGACCGTCGCCTGACGACCAAATGTGGCCAGCGCCTGCTGGTAGCGGTTCGCCAACGCCTCTCCGGCAACGAGGGTAATCTGCTGGCCAATCACGCTTTCGCTCATAGTGGCAACCTCAGCGCCAATCAGCAGACCGGATAAAAACTCGCTGACGTGCTCGCGCGGCAGCGTGCCGAGAACGTGCGAAGCGCGAACCTGAAAGAGCTGCGCTAACACGGCGGGCGAGTTCAGCCCGCGCTCGAGGCCGGCAGAAAATGCCGCCGCGGAGGTTTCCTGCCGTGGGAGACCGGCGCCCACCAGCGAGTGTTGCAGCAGTAAATGGTGCAGTTCGCCGGTCATCACGGTACGAAAATCAAGAATTTGCTCGCGATCGGCCTGCACCCATTTGCAGTGGGTGCCGGGCATCACATAGACCGATGAGGGGGCGATCGCGCGCGCGCCGAGCAGCTGCGTCTCTTCGCCGCGCATCACGTTGCGGTTATCTTCCCGGGAGACGCTAAGGCCGGGAACGATCCAGATATTGTCGCCAACGGCGGTTAAATGTTGGCAAATCGCCGAAAAATGGGCAGGAACCGGTAAGTAAGGAG
>NZ_JAQGFU010000001.1:0-129585 GCF_030078455.1 Klebsiella sp. Ech2A
CCGATGGTCTGCACCTTTCCGGCATCTTCGCCAAAGGTTGGCGGCAGCGTCGCTCCGCCGGGCACGAGGATC
This sequence comes from Klebsiella sp. Ech2A, assembly GCF_030078455.1. Classification (NCBI taxonomy): domain Bacteria; kingdom Pseudomonadati; phylum Pseudomonadota; class Gammaproteobacteria; order Enterobacterales; family Enterobacteriaceae; genus Klebsiella; species Klebsiella sp. Ech2A. Next base: position 73 of record NZ_JAQGFU010000001.1, read on the forward strand.
GTCGGCAGATTATGCATCGCCGCCAGGCGATCATCGTCGCCGGCAGCCCCTTGTCGCAGGTGGCGACGCCGATCACCGCCCGCCGGGTTGGCAGGGAGCGGATCAGGCGGCGAAACACGATCGCCGCGTCGTTGCGGTACGGCAGGGAGTCGAACATCCCGTGGGTGCCCTGGGAGCGTCCGTCGCACGGATCGCTGACGAAGGCGGCGAAGGGAATGCCGCCGTTGCGGGTGATCTCCTTTGCCGCCGCCTGCATCTGCAGGCCAATCTCCCAGTGCCCGGTATGGTAGCCCAGCGCGATCGGCCGGCCGTCGCCGGCGCGAATGCCGCCCTGGGTGCCGACGATCAGCACCTCTTTCCCCGTCAGCTTGTTGGCGTCCCAGCCCATGCCGGCGTTTTGCGTCATGCCGAACAGGTTGCCGCTCGGCGACTCCATCAGCATCTGCGGCGTCAGCGGCAGCGCGCCCTGAGGGCCTGCGGCGTGGGTGGTGACCGCATAGAATGCATCGTCCTGCGGAGTGAAAATCTTGTCGATGGTCATCGTCTTTTCCCGTATCAGCAGAGCTTGAGCCGTTGCAGCAGCGCTTTGAGCTGCGCCTTGCCCGCCTCACTCAGCGGCGAGGCCGGCGGCAGCACGTGCGTTGACAGCGGCCGGCCGCACAGGACCGTCGCCTCTTTAATCACGTTCACGAACGGCGTATCGAGCAGGTAGATCTGCGGGATTTGCAGCAGCGTCTGATGATAGCGTGCCGCCTGCGCCAGGTCGCCGTCGCGGAAGGCCTGCAGCAGCTTCACCGACAGCTGCGGCGCAAAGTTAGCGCTGGCCGAGATCGCCCCGTCGCCGCCCAGCAGCAGCGTATTGAACAGGTGATCGTCGTAGCCGCAGAGCACCGAGAAGTTCGGATGCGCCGACTTTACGGTCAGGATCATGCTGCGCAGATGGGCCACGGAGTCGATGGTGTCCTTGATGCCGACGATATTGCTGCGCGAATCCGCCAGGGTTTTGACCAGCGCCGGCGTCAGGTCCTGGCCGCTGAGCGCCGGGAAATTATAGAGAATAACCGGCAGCGTCACGCAGTCCGCCACCTGCTGGTAGTAGCGGATCAGGTTCTGTTCCGACACTTTCCAGTAGTAGGGGTTAATTACCACAATGCCGTCAGCCCCCGCCGCCTGCGCGTGCTGGCTGAGCACGATAGTCTCCCGCGCGTTGGTGCCGCCGGTGCCAATCAGGACCGGCACCCGCCGATCGACGTGGCCGATGGCGAACGCCGCAACCGCCTTGCGCTCTTCGGCGCCGAGCTGCGAGAACTCCCCGCCGCTGCCGAGGAAGAACAGGCCGTCAACGCCCGCGGCGATCGTGTCGTCGATAAGTGCCGCGAAGCCCGGCTTATCAAGCTGGCCGTCGGCGGTAAAGATGGTGGAAACAGGCGGAATAATCCCCGAGAACTGCACGGTCTGCTGCATGAGATCTCCTTGCTGATGTATTGCTCGCTATTTTTGTTCTACATTATAGAACGTCGTTCGTTTATTTAACGATTATACTATGCCGCCGGGAAAGAGAAGGTAAATGGGGTTGCGGACGCAGGTGCCAGTTTTTCAGGCTGGATCACATAATGCTGCAACGGCGCTGATCTATAGCGCCAGTCAGCGCAGCGCAAGCGGGGAAAATCCTCAACACCCTGGCGAACCCTGGTTTCATCAGGCGCAATGCGGGCGGGGAAAATGTCGAAGATGGCGCGCGGCGCCGGTGCGGACTACAGGAGCGCGGGCCCGCAGGCCCGCCAGGCGCCGGGCCTGCGGGCCCGCCAGGCGCCGGGCCTGACGGGATACTTCGGGTTAACGCTAACTCAGACCTTATCCGCCTGGGATTCGGCCCACACCTTACGCGCGGCCCTGCGCTCTTCGCTGGTATCAAGCCGGTCCTGCAGATAGTGCTCAATCTGCTCGAGGCTGCGGTTGCGGGTTTCCGGCACGCATTTAATGACGAACAGCGCGCCAAACACGCCGATCCCGGCGAAGATAAAGAAGGTTCCGGAGAGGCCAATCCACGACAGCAGGATCGGGAAGAAGAGCGAAATCAGGAAGTTGGCGATCCACATTGAGAACACCGCCCCGCCCATAAAGATCCCGCGCAGGCGGGTGGGGAAAATCTCCGACAGCAGCAGCCAGGTCACCGGCGACAGCGCCCCCTGCTGGAAGCTGAGGAACAGCAGCATGCCCACCAGCACCATATAGGCCCGCAGCGCGTCCGGCTGGCCGTTGACGGTTTCCGGCAGCAAATAGCTCACCGCGCCGATAAACACCAGGCAGGCGGTACAGCCGAACTGGCCGATCATGGTCATCGTCCGGCGGCCAATTTTACCCAGCATCCAGATGCCGACAAAGGTCATCAATACCGACACCACCCCGTTGGCGATGGTGGCAAACAGCGCGGCGTTATCGCTCATCCCTACCGACGTCAGCACCGTTGGCGCGTAGTACATAATGGTGTTTACGCCGGTAAGCTGCTGAATAACGGCAATACCGATACCAATCATAAACAGCTTAAACAGCCACGGAGTCATAATTTCGCGGAACCGCGGCTTGCCGAGACTGCGCTGCTCGTCGAGCGTTTCGCTGATCTCCATCAGCTCCCACTCGACGTCCTCTTTGCGGCGGGTGCGCTCCAGAACCCGACGCGCTTCCGCCAGGCGCCCCTTCATCGCGTACCAGCGCGGCGAATCCGGCATAAACATCATGCCAAACCACAGCAGCACGGCGGGCAGCGTAGCGACCGCCAGCATCCAGCGCCAGGTGCTCTCCCCGCCCCATACGGCGTGGAAGCCCGCGTTCGAGATATAGGCCAGCAGCTGGCCCGAGACAATCATCAGCTCCTGCAGCGTCACCAGCTGCCCGCGCCTGTTCGCCGGCGCCATTTCGGCGATATAGACCGGCACGGTTGCCGCCGCGCCGCCAACCGCCACGCCGAGCACCAGGCGAAAGAAAATCATCCAGTTAACGTCGGGCGCCAGCGCGGTACCGATGGCGCCAATGGCGAAGATAACCGCCAGCCAGAGGATGATTTTCTTTCTACCCGCCGCGCTGGCCAGATAGCCGGAAAGCAGCGCGCCGAACGCAGCACCGAACAGCAGCGAGCTGGTCACCAGGCCGGTGGTGAACGGAGTGAGATGCAGCTCACTGCCCATAAACAGCAATGCGCCGGAGATAACGCCGGTATCGTAGCCGAACAGCAAACCGCCGAGCGTTGCTATCAGGGCAACGACCTTCACAAACGGCGTGGTCGGGGCGTCGCTATTCGGCCCCGAGGCCCTGTTGAGGGTGAGATATTGTTCCTTTGACATAAAAGACTCCAGTAACCTGCCTTGTAGGGGGAGATCCGCTCTGGTCTGAATGCAGAGGCGATGGCCTCACTGACGTGTTTATTTGATTAGCGCACAGCGCCGGGAAAAAGCAGGCCACGCTGCTGCATGGCCTGAAGTGAAGCAACGATTAAATTCCTGCCGTTTCGCGAATATATTTCCGCGCCTTCAGCGCATATTCGAAGGGGTTGGCCAGCGCCGGATCCTGCTCGGCTTCCACTACCATCCAGCCCTTGTAGCCAAAATCATCCAGCAGCTTAAATACCGGACGGAAATCAATTGTGCCGTCGCCGGGCACGGTAAAGGTGCCCTTCTTCACGCCGTCGAGGAAGGAAAGCCCCTCGCGGCGCACCTGCTCAATCACCGCCGGGCGCACGTCCTTCAGGTGCACGTGGTTGATACGCGGCAGATATTTTTTGAGGATCGCCAGCATCGGCTCTTCGCCGCCTTCGGAGTACCAGGCGTGGCCGGTGTCGTACAGCAGGAAGACGCCGTCATCCACCAGCGACATAAACTTATCGATCTCTGCCGTCGTTTGAACGCCGGTTCCCATGTGGTGGTGCAGGCAAACCTGCATCCCTTTTTCCGCGGCCAGGCGCCCCAGGATGTTGTAGCCCTCGGCAACCCGCTGCCACTCCTCTTCGCTAAAGCACGGCTTGGCGTCGGCCAGAATCGGCTTGTCCAGCCCCTGGATGCTGCCGCTCTGCTCGGAGCAGCCGATCACCTTCGCCCCCATCGCATGGAGGAAATTCATATGGTTAACGAATTCATCAATGGTTTTTTCGCGCTGCCCGTCGGCAAAAAAGGTGCTAAACCAGGCGTTGCAGATCTGGATACCGCGGATCGCCAGCATCGGCTGCAGCACCGCCGGATCGCGGGGATATTTACTGCCGACTTCGCTGCCGCTAAAGCCCGCCAGCGCCATTTCGCTGACGATCTGCTGGAAGGTGTTTTCGCCGCCCAGCTCCGGCATGTCGTCGTTAGTCCAGCCGATCGGGGCGATAGCGAGTTTGATATTATCTTTGTTCATTAGGTTGCTCCTGCCGCCGCGTCTTAACGACGCAGCAATTCACGTTCGATGAGTTCACGGGTTTCCACTGCCTGGTACTTCATCTTCTCCGGGTAGCCGAACAGGGAGGCGGCCACAATCGGCTCGCCGCCGACTTTGAACGTCCGTTCGGCAAATTTCATCTCGCGCAGCGTGCGGAACAGCGCGTTGAAATCGACGTCCCCTTCGCCGACGCCCACGTGCTGGTGCACGGCGGCATCAACGCCCGGCGGGTTAACGATGTAACGGCAGTGCCTGGTATGGTTGCGGGTATCGGCGATCAGCACGTGGGAGAGATCGTCGCCGGCGTAGCGCAGCATCTTCTCCACGTCGCCTTTCCCTTTGTCATAAAAGAAGGTGTGCGGCACGCTGTAGACGTACTTCACGTTGTCGCTGCGGAACGACTTCACGATATCGACGGTTTCGTTGTTCTCTTCGCAGAAGTCCCACGGATGGGCCTGGATCTCGACGCGAATGCCTTCGCGCTCAAAGATCGGCAGCAGCTCCTCCATCGAGCGATAGAACATCTCTTCGCAAATTTCCGGCTGGTTGGGATCGCCGGAGAACTCGGTGTTGATCACCTGGACGCCCATCTCCACCGCGATTTCGATCAGCCGCTTCCAGTTTTTCACCGCCGCCTGGCGACGCGCTTCATCCGGACCCGACCAGCGGTAGACGCAGATAAATGAAGAGAGCTCAACGCCGGTGTCGCGCAGCGCCTGCCTGTACTCGGCAATCACTTCGCGACCGGCGCGCGGGTGCTTATAGAACGGGTTAATCTGCGGGTGCGGCGACTGCTCAATATAGCGGTAGCCCCACTCCGCTACCTGATGCACCATCCCGCTAATCCCGAGGTCTTTAATCACATCCACATCAAAGGCAATTTTCATCGTCGAGTCCTGTTTGCAGAGGTTCCGCAGACGCGGCTGCGCTTAGCGCTGATAGAAAGCCGGGCACTCCGGCAGCGCGACCGCGACCGGCACGGTGCTTTCCTGCGCCTGCAGGCAGGCGTCGGCGGCGACGGAGGCGGCATAGCCATCCCACGCCGACGGGCCCTGCAGCCTGCCGGCCTGCACGTCGTTGATAAAGGCCTGCAGCTCGACGTCGTAGGCTTTGATAAAGCGGTCTTTCCAGTCGGTGAGGATCGGGGTTGAGAGGTTCGCCGCCTTGCGCATCTGCACCGCCGAGGGTTCCGGCAGGCGCGCAATCCCGGTTTCGCCCACCACTTCGCACTGAATGTCGTAGCCGTACTGGCAGTTGACGAAAACTTCGACGTCGATCAGGGCGCCTTTTTTGGTTTCAAACGAGACGATCTGCGGATCTCTCAGCCGGGCGTGGGTGTGGGATGTGGCGCGCGGGAAGCGAACCTGCACCGAGCGATAGTCATCGTTCAGCAGCCAGCGCAGCACGTCCAGCTCGTGGATCAGGGTGTTGGTGATCGCCATATCGGTGGTGTAGTTCTCGCCGACGCTCTGGTTGCGGTGCGCGCACTTCAGCATCAGCGGCGCGCCGATGTCGCCGTCATCAATTACTTTTTTCAGCGCCAGGTAGCCTTCATCGTACGGACGCATAAAGCCGACCTGCACCAACCTGCGGCCGGCTTTTATTTCGGCATCGACAATGCGGCGGCAGCCTTCGGCGCTCATCGCCAGCGGCTTTTCGCAGAATACCGGCTTGCCGGCGGCAATCGCCGCGAGGGTGTACTCTTCGTGGGTCGGGTCCCACGAGGTCACCAGGATAGCGTCAACGTCGCTGGCGTTAATCACGTCGTGGCCGTCGGCGTAGACTTCGGCGTGAACGCCGGGTAGCGCAACCGCCGCCCGCGCGCTGTCGGCATTGATGTCCGAAACGGCCACCACCGTGGCCCCCTGTAATACCTGCGTGCAGCGACGGATATGCTCTTTACCAATGGCGCCTGCGCCGATAACGCCTAATCTGAGTGACATAATAGTGTTCTCCCGCGGTTCTGTAGGGTTCAGGGTAAGTGTTCTGTTTTAGTAATCCCGCGCCTCGGCGCGTTTTTCATTAATCTGCTCTGCGACTTTGCGGATCCGCTCGGAGAGCGCCGTCTGGGCTACGCCGACGTTCCACCAGCTGCCGTACTTATGCACCATGGTTTTCGGCAGCACCTTAATATCAATCAGCGTGCTGACCGTTTCGCGACGCGCGGCGTCCAGCGCCTGGCGCAGCTCATCAAGGGTGGTGACGCGCCAGGTTTTGCAGCCGTAGCCCGCGGCGATGGTCGCGAAGTCGACCGGCACCAGGCCGCCCTGCAGCCGCCCGCTCTCCGCCGAGCGGTAGCGGAACTCGGTGCCGAAGCTGTCCATACCGTGCTCGATCTGCAGGTTGTTAATACAGCCGTTGGCCATGTTGTCGAGCAGCACGATGTTGATCTTGGCGCGCTCCTGTAAAGAGGTGACCAGCTCGGAGTGCAGCATCATGAATGAGCCGTCGCCCACCAGCGAATAGACCTCGCTTTGCGGCTGCGCCAGCTTCACGCCCAGCGCGGCATTCACCTCGTAGCCCATGCAGGAGTAGCCGTACTCAACGTGATAGGTGTTGGTCGCCCGGTTGCGCCAGACGCGCTGCAGATCGCCGGGCAGGCTGCCCGCCGCCGCCACGATCACCGCGTCGGAGGCCAGGGTTTCGTTCAGCACGCCGAGCACGCTGCACTGCGTTAAGGTTGAATCCGTGATCTGGCGGAATTCGCGGTACACCGCATCGCGATCCAGGCGGTCGTCAATTTCCGGGACGAAGGACTCCTCCTGCCATACCGCCTGATAGACGCGCTGGGTCTCTTTCAACTGGCGGCTCTGAACGCTGTCGATCTGCGCTCCCCACTCTGCCTGCCAGGACTCGCCCGCCAGCGCGTCGTCCAGCGCGGTGAGCGCTTCGCGGGCATCGGCCAGCAGCGGGATCCCGTCCAGCTTCCAGGCGTCAAAATTGCTGACGTTGACGTTAAGGAAGCGCACGCCGGGATGCTGGAAAAGCCATTTTGAGGCGGTGGTGAAATCGCTGAAGCGGGTGCCGACGCCAATCACTAAGTCGGCCTCTTTCGCCAGCAGGTTGGCCGCCAGGCAGCCGGTTTCGCCCACCCCGCCAACGTTCAGCGGATGGGAGGAGACCACCGAACCTTTCCCGGCCTGCGTTTCCGCAAAGGGGATGCCGTAGCGTTCGGCAAAGCGGGACAGCGCCTCGCCGGCACCGGCGTACTTCACCCCGCCGCCGCAGATAATCAGCGGCTTGCGGCTGGCCTTAATCGCCGCCAGCGCGTCCGCCAGCTGCGCGGCGCTGGCCGGGCGACGGTCGAGCCGATGCACGCGTCGGGCAAAGAAAGAGAGCGGATAATCCCAGGCTTCGCCCTGAACGTCCTGCGGCAGACAGAGAGTCACGGCGCCGGTCTCAGCCGGGTCGGTCAGGACGCGCATCGCGTTAATGCAGGCGCTCATCAGCTGCTCCGGGCGCGTAATACGGTCCCAGTATTTGCTCACCGCGCGAAACGCGTCGTTGGTGCTGATGCTCAGGTCATAGCTCTGTTCAACCTGCTGCAGGACGGGGTCGGGCTGACGGGTCGCAAAGACGTCGCCGGGCAGCAGCAGAAGAGGAATACGGTTGGCGGTCGCGGTGGCCGCGGCGGTAATCATGTTGGCGGCGCCCGGCCCCACGGAAGAGGTGCAGGCGATGATCTGCCGGCGCAGAGACTGTCTGGCAAAGCCGGTCGCCGCATGCGCCATCCCCTGCTCGTTACGCCCCTGGAATACCCGCATTTCGCCGCTGTCCTGCTCCAGCGCCTGGCCCAGCCCCAGCACGTTGCCGTGGCCGAAGATGGCAAAAATACCTTTGACGAATTTATGCTCTTCGCCATCGACTTCCAGATACTGGTTATCAAGGAACTTCACCAGCGCCTGCGCCATTGTCAGTCTCAGTTTGCCCATGTTGCACAATCCTTATTGTTCAGTATTTGTGTGTGGGTTAGCGCTTTTGCCCCTGCGGCGATACCGGAAGAGGTCGAGACAAATCGTTAACGGCCACTGGAATACTGTTGGATTATAGGCAAACATTTTTTTCATTAAACATAAATACAGAAAAAACATTTCATTTTGCGAGAAGGATCAAACTCTCGGCGCATTTCACTCGTTTCATCGACATCGGCGCGCAATCCGCCTCCCATTCCGCGTCGCGCCACAGGCCAATATCCTTTTAAAAATCAGGTATAAAGATGTTTATTACCCACCCTTTTTGATGCAAGAGCAGCCGCCACCGGCAAACCTTTGTATAATGGTGCCCGGCGCCGCAGAGTGGTAGATCCCTCACACTTTTGGTTTTTTAATTTCGATCCAATTTGCAAATGAAATATTTATTTCTCAAACTAAGGGGAATCGTTCACTCTCAGGCTGTTTGTGGAGACCTCGTCGATATCGACCCTTCCGTACAGCAGACATGCAAAAGGAAACCGTAGCTATGAATGCAGCAGTAAAGCGGCTCGACGTCATCTGTATTGGCCGGGTGGCTGTCGACCTCTATGCCCAGCAGATTGGCGCAAGGCTGGAAGATGTCGCCAGTTTCTCTAAATATCTGGGCGGCTCCTCGGGCAACGTGGCCTTTGGCACCGCCATTCAGGGATTAAAATCGGCGATGCTTGCCCGCGTGGGTGATGAGCACAACGGCCGCTTTTTACGGGAAACGCTAAGCCGTGCCGGGGTCGATACCGAATACCTGATAACCGACCCGAAGCGCCTTACCGCGCTGGTGATGCTAGGGATTAAAGATCAGGAAACCTTCCCGCTCATTTTTTACCGCGACAACTGCGCCGATATGGCGCTGACGCCGGAAGATATTAAGGAAGAGTACATCGCCTCCTCCCGGGCGCTGGCGATCACCGGCACGCACCTTTCGCATGCCAACACCCGCGCCGCGGTGCTGAAAGCGCTGGAGTACGCCCGCCGCCACGGCCTGCGGACGGCGCTGGATATCGACTATCGCCCGGTACTGTGGGGATTAACCTCGCCCGGCGATGGTGAAACGCGTTTCATTGCTTCCGGTTCCGTCACCCGTCAGCTACAGGAAGTGCTACATCTGTTCGATTTAGTGGTCGGTACAGAAGAAGAGTTTCATATTGCCGGCGGCAGCACCGATACGCTAACGGCGCTGAAAAACGTCCGCCACGCCACTAAAGCCACCCTGGTGTGCAAGCGCGGCCCGATGGGCTGCGTGGTGCTGGAAGGCGAGATCCCCGACGGCTGGGAAAGCGTGCCGCTGCAGCAGGGCGTGCAGGTGGAGGTGCTCAACGTGCTGGGCGCCGGCGATGCCTTTATGTCCGGCCTGCTGCGCGGCTGGCTGAACGACGAGGGCTGGGAGCAGGCCTGCCGCTACGCTAACGCCTGCGGGGCGCTGGTGGTCTCTCGCCACGGCTGCGCGCCGGCGATGCCGACGAAAGTGGAGCTGGATGACTATCTGCTGCGCGCGGAATCGGTCCCGCGCCCGGACCTCGACGCCCGTCTGAACCATCTCCATCGGGTGACCAGCCGCCGCCAGCAGTGGCCTGAGCTGTGCATCTTTGCCTTTGACCACCGCAAGCAGCTGGCGGAACTGGTGCAGGAAACCGGTCGCGATACGGCCTGCATCCCGCAGCTCAAGCTGCTGCTGCTGGCCGCAGCCGAGGCGGCGGCGCAGGAGGCCGGGCTCGATCGGCGCAGCGGTATCCTCGCCGATGGCACCTACGGCCAGCGCGCGCTGAACGCCATTACCGGCAAAGGCTGGTGGATCGGGCGGCCAATCGAGCTGCCGGGCTCTCGCCCGCTGCGTCTTGAGCACGGCAATATCGGCTCTCAGCTGATCGACTGGCCGCTGGAACAGGTGGTTAAGTGCCTGGTCTTCTATCATCCGGCCGACCCGGCGGCGCTGCGCGCCGAGCAGGATGCGCTGCTGCTGGAGGTCTGGCAGGCCTGCAATAAGTCCGGGCACGAGCTGCTGCTGGAAGTGATCCTGCCGGAGAGCGGCCCGGATAAGGACGAGCGCCACTATTACGCCATGCTGGAACATTTTTACCGGCTCGGTATCCAGCCCGACTGGTGGAAGCTGCCGCCGCTCTCCAGCGCGAGCTGGGAGCAGATCGCCGCGCTGATCGAACGCGAAGATAGCCTGTGCCGCGGGATCCTGATCCTTGGCCTCGACGCGCCGCCCGATCGCCTGCGCGCCGGATTCGCCGAGGCCGCGAACCACCCGATCATCAAGGGCTTTGCCGTCGGGCGCACCATCTTTGGTCAGCCTTCGCGCCGCTGGATGCAGGGCGAGCTTAGCGATGAGGCGCTGATCGATGAGGTGAAACGCAACTACCTGGCGCTTATCGGCTACTGGCGCGAAGCCCGCGGCTAATCCTGTTCAGCCCGCACCTTCCCCCTCCGGTGCGGGCTTTTTCGCTTTCTTCGTGAAATGAATCGCGTATTTCATCGCAAAAAATGAAAAATTCGCTTCATTTGGTACACTGGAAGTTATATTTCTTTCATTTCATCAGAGCGCAATTTATGGCCAATAATCCAACCCAACTTACCATCCTGCAGGATGAGATCAGGCGTCGCTACGAGACGTTAAGCAAACGCTTAAAACAGGTGGCGCGCTATATTCTGGATAACAGCAATAGCGTGGCTTTCGATACCGTCGCCTCTATTGCCCAGCAGGCCGACGTTCCGCCATCCACCCTGATTCGTTTCGCTAACGCTTTTGGCTTCAGCGGCTTTAACGAAATGAAGCAGATGTTCAGACAGCATCTGATGGAAGAGACCGCCAACTATACCGAGCGCGCGCGCCTGTTCCGCCAGACCACCAGCGATGAGAGCTCGCCGCCGGAAACGCCGACCGAAATTCTCAATATGTTTACCATGGTCAACACCCAGGCGCTGCAGCAGCTTGCCATGCAGACCTCGGGCGACGATCTTGAGCGCGCAGTAGCCCTGCTGGCGGAAGCGGAGAATATCTACGTTATCGGCCTGCGCCGCTCGTTTAGCGTCGCCTCCTATCTGACCTACGCCCTGCGCCACCTTGACCGCAAGGCCTTCCTGATCGACGGACTCGGCGGCATGTTTACCGAACAGCTGAGCCTGGTCGGCCCGAAAGACGTGGTGGTGGCGGTCAGCTTCTCGCCTTACGCCCGCGAGGTGGTTGAGCTGGTTGAGCTCGGCGCCCAGCGCAAGGCGCGGCAGATTGCCATCACCGACAGCCAGGTTAGCCCGCTCGCGGCCTTCAGCGACGTCTGCTTCGTAGTGCGCGAGGCCCAGGTTGACGGGTTCCGCTCGCAGGTGGCTTCGCTCTGTCTCGCCCAGACGCTGGCGGTTTCGCTGGCCCTCAACAGCAGTAAAGATCCGCAGGCCCAGCAGCAGGCCTGAGGCACCGCCTCCCCGGAGGCGGCGCGCTCGCCCGTCCGGCCGACCACGACCAAACGTTCTCTCTTCTCCCCGGATGGCGGCGTCAGCGCCTTATCCGGGCTGGCGCCGCACGCCTTGTCATCCCGTCCAGTCGGGCGACATTGTGCAAATTCGCCCCGCCCGCCCCGACGGCCCGTTGTCGGCCCGGGTCGCGCGGCCGGGAACGCTCAGGCAACAAAAAAGGCCGGTTAGCAAATCTAACCGGCCTTGCTTAGCGCTCATAACGTATCAGTCGTGGCGCGGATAGTCGGGGCTATTGATCCACGCGTGATCTTCTTCCCAGCTAAACAGCCACCGGCGATCCGGCCCGGCCATCACGTTCAGATAGTAGCTGTCATAGCCGGCAATCGCCGCCACCGGATGATAGCCGCGCGGCACCATCACCACGTCGTGGTTGTAGGGCGCCATGCAGGCGTCCAGGCTGCGGTCATCGGTATAGACGCGCTGGAAGGCAAAGCCCTGCGGCGGGTCGAAGCGGTGATAGTAGGTCTCCTCCAGCTGGGTCTCGCGGCCCGGCAGCGCGGTATCGTGCTTGTGCGACGGCCACGAGCTGGTGGCCCCCTCATCGGTGTAGACCTCGACCACCAGCAGGCAGTCAGCCTGCGCGCTGTCCGGCAGAATATTGTGCACCCGGCGCTGGTTGCGCCCTTTGCCGCGATGCTCAACGCCAACCTCCTGCGGGCGAATCACCCGCGCGGGGAAGCTCCCCTTACCCGGCGCGCTGCAGACCGCCAGCTCGAGATCGGAATCGGCGGTAACCTCGACTTTATCCTGCGACGGCACGTAAACCGACCACGGCGGCGTGCGCTCAAACGGCGACATCCGCTGCCCGAGGTCCGGGAAGTCGGCCTTCGTCGTTTTGACCGAAGCCAGCCCGGCGACCAGCACCAGGCACAGCTCTCGCTCGCCGCTTTCCAGCGTCACGCTCTGCCCCTTTTTCAGCATCCAGACGTCAAAGCCGATGTAACGCCAGCCGGCGCTTTGCGGCGTAATGTGCTGGATCTGCCCCTCTTTTTGCGATTTAGCCAGTAACGACATGGCGATCTCCTTCGCCGATTAGCCTAACGTCGGCATGCTGAATTCAGATACGGTTTGCTGCCCTTCCGGCCAGCGGACGGTGGCGGTTTTCATGCGCGTGTAGAAACGTACGCCGTCCGGCCCGTGGACGTTCAGGGCGCCGAAGACCGAGCGCTTCCAGCCGCCAAAGCTGTGGAACGCCATCGGTACCGGCACCGGCACGTTGACCCCGACCATCCCGGCCTGCACGTCATGGACGAATTCACGCGCGGTATGGCCGCTGCTGGTGAAGACGGCGCTACCGTTGCCAAACTCGTGGCTGTTCACCAGTTCCAGCGCGCTGTGATAGTCGGCGACGCGCACAATCCCCAGCACCGGCCCAAAAATCTCTTCCCGCCAGATGGTCATCTCCGGCGTCACGTTATCAAACAGCGTCCCGCCAACATAGTAACCCTCATCATAACCCGGCACCCGCGGCTTACGGCCGTCGACGACCAGCGTCGCGCCTTCGCTGACGCCCTTATCAATATAGCCCAGCACTTTTTTCTGATGGCTGTCGGAAACCACCGGGCCCATTTCGTTCTCTTCTTTGCCGCGCATGCAGCCAGGGCCGACCTTCAGCGCCTGCACCAGCGGCTGGAGGCGGGCAATCAGCTTGTCCGCGGTTTCATCGCCGACGGCAACCACCACCGGCAGCGCCATGCAGCGTTCTCCCGCCGACCCAAACGCGCCGCCCATAATCGCGTTCACCGTGGCATCGAGGTCCGCATCCGGCATGACGATCGCATGGTTTTTCGCCGCGCCGAAGGCCTGCACGCGCTTGCCGTGAGCGCTGGCGGTTTTGTAGATATACTCCGCCACGCCGGAGGAGCCGACAAAGCTGACCGCCGCAATGCGCGGGTCGGTGTAAAGCTGCCCGGCATCTTCGTTGCTGCAGTGGATCACGTTAAAGACGCCATCCGGCAGGCCCGCCTCTTTGAGCAGCTCCGCAAGACGTACCGCCGCGGTAGGCGCCAGCGCAGGCGGCTTGAGGATGAAGCTGTTGCCGCAGGCCAGCGCCAGCGGGAACATCCACATCGGCACCATTGCCGGGAAGTTAAACGGCGTAATCCCCGCCACCACGCCCAGCGGCTGCATCAGGGAGTAGCTGTCGACGCCGGTACCAACGTCGGATGAATACTCGCCTTTAATCAGGTGCGGGATCCCGCAGGCAAACTCAACCACTTCCAGGCCGCGGGTCAGCTCGCCCAGCGCGTCCGACCACACCTTACCGTGCTCGCTAACGATGATCCCCGCCAGCTCTTCGGCATGTTGTTCCAGCAGCATTTTAAAGTTGAACAGCACCCGGGCACGGCGCAGCGGCGTGGTACGGGACCAGCCTTCAAACGCGTCGCGCGCGACCTGAATGGCGTCAGAGACCTCCTGGGCGGTGGAGAGCGTAACTTCGCGCACCACTTTGCCCGTCGCCGGATCGAACACCGGCATCGTTTCATTGCTGCTGCTGGTAACGGTCTGCCCGCCAATAAAGTTTCCTGTGATCGTCATGTTCTCGCCTCATGGTGTGGAAGGCCAACGCTGCGGCCCATCTCCGATTTTGCTGTGCTATAACCGTAGTAAAATGAAATTTATATTTCAACAAAGATATAAAATGAAATTCTAATTTGGTGATAATGGTCGCAATTTTCAGCAATAACGCTTCTGTTCCTGCAAGAAAGCGCGATCGCCCGGCAACAGACGCCGCAGCGTTTCTCACCGACGCGCACTATCCCTTTCGCGCACGCTATTTTGCGAGGCGGCTCAAAAAACCACCATTTCACGCATTGCCAATTTTGGAATAAACGTTTTGACTAGAGGGTAATCGAACGAAGCCACTTCATCCTGTTCCCGGAGAGTAAAATGACCATTGCCCAGCACCGCTTCTGCATTAATCGCAAGATCGCCCCTTCGCTGAATATCGAGTCCTTCTTTCGCCTGGTGAACAGCCTCGGGCTGAACAAGGTCGAGCTGCGCAACGATCTCCCCGGCGCAAAGGTGACCGACGATCTCAGCGCCCGCCAGGTGCGCGAACTGGCCGAGCGCTACCATATTGAGATTCTGACCATCAATGCGGTTTATCCCTTCAACTGCCGTACGCCGGAGGTGCGCAGCCTGACCGAATCCCTGCTGAAGGAGGCGCAGGCCGTTGGCGCGAAGTCGCTGGTGCTCTGCCCGCTCAACGACGGCCGCGCGGTCTCCACCGACGAGACGCTGGGCGCGCTTCGCGAGCTGGCGCCGCTGTTCTCTTTTTACGGCATCCACGGGCTGGTTGAGCCGCTGGGCTTTCCGCAAAGCTCGCTGCGCTCGGCGGCGCAGGCGCAAACGCTTATTCACGATGCCCGCGTGCCGTTTAAGCTGCTGATCGATACCTTCCACCACCATCTCTACCCGCAGGCGGATGAGGAGTTTAGCCAGCTGGAGATCGACGCTATCGGCCTGGTCCACCTCTCCGGCGTCGAGGATACCCGCCCGCGTGAGGAGCTCACCGACGATGAGCGCATCATGCTGACGCCGCGCGACAGGCTGCAGACCTGCGAGCAGGTCAAAAACCTCGAGGCGCGCGGCTATCAGGGCGTTTACGCCTTCGAGCCGTTTGCCCCGGAGCTGGCAAACTGGCGTGAAGAGGATATCCGTCGTGAGGTTGAGCAGAGCATCGCGCTGATCCAGCAGCACTGCGCCTGAAGAAAATAAACGCCGACTCCGCCCTAAAGTGGCGATTCCCTGCGTCTTTTTGCGGCCAGGTTGCCTATAATCGACGCAGGATAAATGGAGGAATCGACCATGAGCTCACCCCTGCTGATTGCGCGTACGCTGGAAAAACAGCTGCATCTACTCCCCGGAATGGCCAACCGTCACGGCCTGATCACCGGGGCTACCGGGACCGGTAAAACCGTCACGCTGCAGAAGCTGGCGGAGTCCTTTTCCGAAATCGGCGTGCCGGTATTTATGGCCGACGTGAAGGGTGACCTCACCGGTATCGCCGAGGCGGGCCAGAGCAGCGAAAAGCTGCAGGCGCGGCTGGAAAAAATCGGCGTCAGCGACTGGCAGCCGCACGCTAACCCGGTGGTGGTGTGGGATATTTTCGCCGAGAAAGGCCACCCGCTGCGCGCCACGGTCTCCGACCTCGGCCCGCTGCTGCTGGCGCGCCTGCTGAACCTCAATGAGGTCCAGTCCGGGGTGCTGAATATCATTTTCCGCATCGCCGACGACCGCGGCCTGCTGCTGCTCGACTTTAAAGATCTGCGCGCCATTACCCAGTACATCGGCGATAACGCGAAAAGCTTCCAGAACCAGTACGGCAACATCAGCAGCGCCTCGGTGGGTGCTATCCAGCGCGGCCTTCTGACGCTTGAGCAGCAGGGGGCGGAGCACTTCTTCGGCGAGCCGATGCTGGATATCGCGGACTGGATGCGCGTTGATGCCAGCGGCAAAGGGGTGATTAATATCCTCAGCGCCGAAAAGCTGTATCAGATGCCGAAGCTGTACGCGGCCAGCCTGCTGTGGATGCTCTCGGAGCTCTACGAACGCCTGCCGGAAGCCGGCGATCTGGACAAACCGAAACTGGTCTTTTTCTTCGACGAGGCGCACCTGCTGTTTAACGACGCGCCGCAGGTTTTACTCGATAAAATTGAACAGGTTATCCGCCTTATTCGCTCCAAGGCCGTGGGGGTTTACTTCGTTTCGCAAAACCCGGCGGATATCCCCGACGCGGTACTCGGCCAGCTGGGTAACCGGGTGCAGCACGCCCTGCGCGCCTTCACGCCGAAGGATCAGAAGGCGGTAAAAACGGCGGCGCAAACCATGCGCGCCAATCCGGCGTTCAGTACCGAACAGGCTATTCAGGAGCTGGGCACCGGCGAGGCGCTGATTTCCTTCCTCGACGAAAAAGGCAGCCCGTCGGTGGTAGAGCGCGCGATGGTTATCGCCCCCTGCTCGCGGATGGGACCGGTGACGGACGACGAGCGTAACGGGCTGATTAACCACTCCGCGCTGTACGGAAAATACGAGGAGGAGGTCGATCGCGAGTCGGCGTTTGAAATGCTGCAAAAAGGGGTGCAGGCCACCACCGAGCAGCAGGATGCGCCGCCGGCCAAAGGCCAGCAGAGCAGCGCCGACGACGGCCTGCTCGGCGGCCTGAAGGATATTCTGTTTGGCACCACCGGCCCGCGCGGCGGCAAGCGCGACGGTATTGTGCAAACGGCGGCCAAAAGCGCGGTGCGTCAGGTGACGAATCAGATAGTGAGGGGAATGCTGGGAAGCTTACTCGGCGGGCGAAAACGGTAGGTTGCCAGGTTAATGCCCCCCCTCTCCGCGCCGGAGAGGGGGAAGCGCGCTAGCCTTTTCTCATCATCAGCCAGAGGCTTATCAGGAAGAAGCTGGCGCTCGGCAGCAGCGCGCCGATGATCGGCGGAATGCCGTAGACCAGGGTCAGCGGGCCGAAAATCTGGTCCAGAACGTAGAAGATAAAGCCGAAGCTAATCCCCGTCACCACCCTCACGCCCATCGCCACGCTGCGCAGCGGACCAAAGATAAACGACAGCGCCATCAGCATCATCACCGCCACCGACAGCGGCTGGAAGATCTTGCTCCACATGTTGAGCTGGTAGCGGCCCGGATCCTGACCGCTGGACTTCAGATAGGTGACGTAGTTGTGCAGGCCGCTAATCGACAGCGCGTCGGGATCCAGCGCCACCACGCCCAGCTTGTCCGGCGTCAGCTTGGTATTCCAGATGCCGCTGACCATCTGCGAGCCGGTAATCTGTTTCGGGTCGGTGAGGTTGGACTCATCGACCTGCGACAGGCGCCAGACCTTATTCTCGCTATCGAATTTCGCCGACGCCGCGTAGCGGACCGACTGCAGACGACGCGCATCGTTGAAGGCGTAAATGCTCACGCCGCCCAGCTCGTCGTTACCTTTAACTCGTTCGATATAGACAAAATTGTGGCCGTCTTTCGCCCACAGGCCCTGCTGAGTGGAAAGCAGCGAGCCGCCGTACATCTGCTGAGCGCGGTAGTTACGCGCCATCTGCTCGCCCTGCGGCGCAACCCATTCACCCATCGCCATCGTCAGCAGAACCAGCGGGATAGCGGTTTTCATTACCGCCAGCGCCACCTGCAGACGGGTGAAGCCTGAGGCCTGCATCACCACCAGCTCGCTGCGCTGTGCCAGCGCGCCGAGGCCAAGCAGCGCCCCGAGCAGCGCCGCCATCGGGAAGAATATCTGCACGTCTTTCGGCACGCTGAGCAGGGTATAGAGCCCGGCGCCCAGCGCATCGTAGCTGCCCTGTCCGGCTTTTTTCAGCTGATCGACAAACTTGATAATGCCCGACAGCGAAACCAGCATGAACAGCGTCATCATGATGGTGTTGAAAATCGTCTTACCGATATAACGGTCAAGTACGCCAAACGCCTGCATCACGCCGCTCCTTTGTTAAAACGGGCACGGAAGCGACGCATTGGCACCGTATCCCACAGGTTCAACAGCACCGCCAGCGCGAAATAGAGCAGGTTGATGCCCCACATCCAGATCATCGGGTCCATTTTACCTTTGCCGCCGTTCGACTTAATCGAGGTTTGCACCAGGAAGAAGACCAGGTAAAGCAGCATTGCCGGCAGCATCGACAGCACGCGGCCCTGACGCGGGTTGACGACGCTCAGCGGAACCACCATCAGCGCCATGATAAAGACGGTCGCCACCAGCGTGAAGCGCCAGTGCAGCTCGGCGCGCGCGCGATCGGTCTGGGTATGCCACAGCGTGCGCATATCCATCTGTTCAGTATCATCGGGATCTGAGGTGACCGCCTGATGGCCAACAATCGCCTGATAGTTTTTGAAATCGGTGATACGGAAATCGCGCAGCATGGCGGTGCCCTCAAAGCGGGTACCCTGATTCATGGTCACCACCTGCGAGCCGTCTTTCTGCTGCGAGAGTTCGCCCGAATCGGCGACCACCACCGACGGACGGGCGTTGCCTTTCGGCCGCAGCTGCGCGAGGAATACGTCCTGGAAACGCTTGCCGTTAACGCTCTCAATAAACAGCACCGCGCTACCGTCGCTGGCCTGCTGGAACTGGCCCTGGGCCAGCGCGGCCATGCCGGGGTTAGCTTTTGCTTCCGACAGCACTTCGTCCTGATGCCGGGACGACCACGGCCCCGCCCACATCACGTTGACCGCCGCGACCGCGCCGGTGAACAGCGCGAGGATCATCGCCGCCTTCACCAGTACCGCTTTGCTCAGGCCGCAGGCGTGCATCACCGTAATTTCGCTTTCGGTGTAGAGTTTGCCCAGCGTCATCAGCAGCCCGAGGAACAGGCTCAGGGGGAGGATCAGCTGCGCCATTTCCGGAATGCCCAGCCCTAACAGCGAAAGCACCAGATTTGTCGGGATATCGCCATCTACCGCAGCGCCGAGGATCCTGACCAGTTTCTGACAAAAGAAAATGAGCAGCAGGATGAATAGGATCGCCAACTGGCTTTTCAGCGTCTCACGAACCAGATATCTTATGATTATCACTATAAATACGCCCGTAAAAACCCGTCTTATTGCAGGAAAATTGCTTGTTTCATGGCTTAAACGTCATTTATTCTCTTTGGTCGTCGAAAACATCGCTAAGATTAAATGACTCATCGGTTCTGCGTATCAGGTTTTTTTCTGACGAACCAAGGCCGTAATAACGTTAAGATTAACACGAAGTCACCACAACAGCGGACATGAGTTACGAAAGCTTTCAATTCTATCCGTAGCCACCGTCGTTGTCTTTAAGATTCAGGAGCGTAGTGCATGGAGTTCAGTGTAAAAAGCGGTAGCCCGGAGAAGCAGCGGAGTGCCTGTATCGTGGTCGGCGTCTTCGAACCGCGTCGCCTCTCCCCCATTGCCGAACAACTCGATAAAATCAGTGACGGCTATATCAGCGCCCTGCTGCGTCGCGGTGAACTGGAAGGTAAGCCTGGCCAGACGCTGCTGCTCCACCATGTGCCAAATATTCTGTCAGAGCGCATTCTGCTGATTGGATGTGGCAAAGAGCGCGAGCTGGATGAGCGCCAGTACAAGCAGGTGATTCAAAAAACCATTAATACCCTGAATGATACCGGGTCGATGGAAGCGGTCTGTTTCCTGACCGAGCTGCACGTCAAAGGGCGCAACAACTACTGGAAAGTTCGCCAGGCCGTTGAGACCGCGAAAGAGACGCTGTACAGCTTCGATCAGCTGA
Source organism: Klebsiella sp. Ech2A (assembly GCF_030078455.1). NCBI lineage: Bacteria > Pseudomonadati > Pseudomonadota > Gammaproteobacteria > Enterobacterales > Enterobacteriaceae > Klebsiella > Klebsiella sp. Ech2A. The sequence continues at coordinate 20,164 of NZ_JAQGFU010000001.1, forward strand.
AGACCAACAAAAGCGAACCGCGTCGTCCGCTGCGTAAAATGGTCTTCAACGTGCCAACCCGCCGCGAACTGACCAGCGGCGAGCGCGCAATCCAGCACGGTCTGGCCATCGCCTCCGGGATCAAGGCGGCGAAAGATCTCGGCAACATGCCGCCGAACATCTGCAACGCGGCCTATCTCGCCTCTCAGGCGCGCCAGCTGGCGGATACCTGGAGCAAAAACGTCGTCACCCGCGTGATCGGCGAGCAGCAGATGCGCGAGCTGGGAATGAACTCCTACCTCGCGGTCGGCAACGGCTCGCAGAACGAATCGCTGATGTCGGTGATTGAGTACAAAGGCAACCCGGCGGAAGACGCGCGTCCGATCGTGCTGGTCGGTAAAGGCCTGACCTTCGACTCCGGCGGTATCTCCATCAAGCCTGCCGAAGGCATGGACGAGATGAAGTACGACATGTGCGGCGCGGCGGCGGTGTACGGCGTGATGCGTATGGTGGCCGAGCTGCAGCTGCCGCTGAACGTCATCGGCGTGCTGGCGGGCTGTGAAAACATGCCCGGCGGTCGCGCCTATCGTCCGGGCGACGTCCTGACCACCATGTCCGGCCAGACGGTGGAAGTGCTGAATACCGATGCCGAAGGCCGCCTGGTGCTCTGCGACGTCCTGACCTACGTTGAGCGCTTCGAACCGGAAGCGGTGATTGACGTGGCGACGCTGACCGGCGCCTGCGTGATTGCCCTCGGCCACCATATCACCGGCCTGATGTCGAACCACAATCCGCTGGCCCATGAGCTGATTGGCGCATCCGAGCTGGCGGGCGACCGCGCGTGGCGTCTGCCGCTGGGCGACGAGTTCCAGGATCAGCTGGAGTCCAACTTCGCGGATATGGCCAACATCGGCGGCCGTCCGGGCGGAGCCATTACCGCCGGCTGCTTCCTGTCGCGCTTCGCCCGCAAGTACAACTGGGCGCACCTCGATATCGCCGGCACCGCATGGCGTTCGGGTAAAGCCAAAGGCGCGACCGGTCGTCCGGTGGCGCTGCTGTCGCAGTTCCTGCTCAACCGCGCCGGCTTTACCGGCGAAGAGTAATCTTGCAGGCCGGATGGCGCGACGCTTATCCGGCCCGTAAGTTCGAGCAATTAGAATTCAGTACCCTATGGATTTCGAGTTGCATCGCGGCGGCAGAGCGGCGCACACTTCCGTCGGCATAGTTCACTCTGCGGCCGGGGGTGCCCAAAGGCAGCCAACCAAGAGGCAACGGGAAAGACAACGGGTAGAGATATGAAGAACGCAACCTTTTATCTGCTGGACAACGACGCGCAGCAGGACGGCCTGAGCGCCGTCGAACAGCTGGTGTGTGAAATTGCCGCGGAGCGCTGGCGCAGCGGCAAGCGCGTGCTGATCGCCTGTGAAGATGAGCAGCAGGCGGTTCGCCTCGACGAAGCGCTGTGGACGCGGCCACCGGAAAGTTTTGTCCCGCATAATCTGGCGGGAGAAGGTCCCAGAGGCGGCGCGCCGGTGGAGGTCGCCTGGCCGCAAAAGCGCAACAGCAGCCCGCGGGACATCCTGATCAGTCTGCGGGTAAACTTTGCAGATTTTGCCACCGCTTTCACAGAAGTGATAGACTTTGTCCCTTACGAAGACTCTTTGAAACAACTGGCGCGCGAACGCTATAAAGCGTACCGCATGGCTGGTTTCAACCTGAACACGGCAACCTGGAAATAATGGAAAAGACATACAACCCACAAGATATCGAACAGCCGCTTTACGAGCACTGGGAAAAGCAGGGCTATTTCAAACCGAATGGTGATGAAAGCCAGGAGAGCTTCTGCATCATGATCCCACCGCCGAACGTCACCGGCAGTTTGCATATGGGTCATGCCTTCCAGCAAACCATCATGGATACCATGATTCGCTACCAGCGCATGCAGGGTAAAAATACCCTGTGGCAGGCCGGTACCGACCACGCGGGTATCGCAACCCAGATGGTGGTTGAGCGTAAGATTGCCGCCGAAGAGGGTAAAACCCGCCACGATTACGGTCGTGACGCCTTTATCGACAAAATTTGGCAGTGGAAAGCGGAATCCGGCGGCACCATTACCCGCCAGATGCGCCGCCTGGGCAACTCCGTGGACTGGGAGCGCGAGCGCTTCACCATGGACGAAGGCCTCTCCAACGCCGTGAAGGAAGTCTTTGTCCGCCTGTACAAAGAGGACCTGATCTACCGCGGCAAGCGCCTGGTCAACTGGGATCCGAAGCTGCGCACCGCGATTTCCGATCTTGAAGTGGAAAACCGCGAGTCTAAAGGCTCCATGTGGCACATCCGCTACCCGCTGGCCGACGGCGCGAAAACCGCCGACGGTAAAGATTACCTGGTGGTGGCCACCACCCGTCCGGAAACCGTACTCGGCGATACCGGCGTGGCGGTTAACCCGGAAGATCCGCGCTACAAGGACCTGATCGGCAAATTCGTTATTCTGCCGCTGGTTGACCGCCGCATTCCCATCGTCGGCGACGAACACGCCGATATGGAAAAGGGCACCGGCTGCGTGAAGATCACCCCGGCGCACGACTTTAACGACTACGAAGTCGGTAAACGTCACGGCCTGCCGATGATCAACATCCTGACCTTTGACGGCGATATCCGCGAAACCGCGGAGGTGTACGACACCAAAGGCAACGAATCTGACGCCTACCCTAACGCGATCCCGGCCCAGTTCCAGAATCTGGAACGCTTTGCCGCGCGTAAAGCGGTGGTTGCCGCCGTCGACGCGCTGGGCCTGTTAGAAGAGATTAAACCGCACGACCTGACCGTACCGTACGGCGATCGCGGCGGCGTGGTTATCGAGCCGATGCTGACCGACCAGTGGTACGTTCGTGCCGACGTGCTGGCAAAACCGGCGGTGGAAGCGGTTGAGAACGGCGACATTCAGTTCGTGCCGAAGCAGTACGAAAACATGTATTTCTCCTGGATGCGCGATATTCAGGACTGGTGTATCTCCCGTCAGCTGTGGTGGGGTCACCGCATCCCGGCATGGTACGACAACGAAGGCAACGTCTACGTTGGCCGCACCGAAGAAGAAGTGCGCAGCGAAAACAACCTGAGCGCAGACGTCGCGCTGCGCCAGGACGACGACGTTCTCGATACCTGGTTCTCCTCCGCGCTGTGGACGTTCTCAACCCTCGGCTGGCCGGAAAACACCGACGCGCTGCGTCAGTTCCACCCAACCAGCGTGATGGTCTCCGGCTTCGACATCATCTTCTTCTGGATTGCCCGCATGATCATGATGACCATGCACTTCATCAAAGATGAAAACGGCAAGCCGCAGGTTCCGTTTAAAACCGTCTACATGACCGGCCTGATCCGCGATGATGAAGGCCAGAAGATGTCCAAGTCCAAGGGTAACGTGATTGACCCGCTGGATATGGTCGACGGTATTTCCCTGGCCGACCTGCTGGAGAAACGCACCGGCAATATGATGCAGCCGCAGCTGGCGGAAAAAATCGCTAAGCGCACCGAAAAACAGTTCCCGGACGGCATCGAGCCGCACGGTACCGACGCCCTGCGCTTCACCCTGGCGGCGCTGGCCTCAACCGGCCGCGACATCAACTGGGACATGAAGCGCCTGGAAGGCTACCGCAACTTCTGTAACAAGCTGTGGAACGCCAGCCGCTTCGTACTGATGAATACCGAAGATCGGGACTGCGGCTTCAGCGGCGGCGCCATGGAGCTCTCTCTGGCCGATCGCTGGATCCTGGCTGAATTCAACCAGACCATCAAAGCGTACCGCGAAGCGCTGGATAACTTCCGCTTCGATATCGCCGCGGGCATTCTGTACGAGTTCACCTGGAACCAGTTCTGCGACTGGTATCTGGAGCTGACCAAGCCGGTAATGAACGGCGGCAGCGAGGCCGAACTGCGCGGCACCCGCAATACGCTGGTCACCGTACTGGAAGGCCTGCTGCGCCTGGCGCACCCGATCATTCCGTTTATCACCGAAACCATCTGGCAGCGCGTGAAGGTCATTTGCGGCATAACCGCCGATACCATCATGCTGCAGCCGTTCCCGCAGTACGATGCGTCCCAGGTTGATGAAGCCGCGGCTTCCGATACCGAGTGGCTGAAGCAGGCCATCATCGCCGTGCGTAACATTCGCGCGGAAATGAACATTGCCCCAGGCAAACCGCTGGAGCTTCTGCTGCGCGGCTGCAGCAACGACGCCATTCGTCGCGTAAACGACAACCGCAGCTTCCTGCTGAACCTGGCGCGCCTGGAAAGCATCACCGTGCTGGCTGCCGATGATAAAGGTCCGGTTTCCGTCACCAAGATCATCGACGGCGCCGAGCTGCTGATCCCGATGGCCGGCCTTATCGACAAGGACGCCGAGCTGGCGCGTCTGGCGAAAGAAGTGGCGAAAGTCGAAGCGGAAATTGGCCGCATCGAAAGCAAGCTTTCCAACGAAGGCTTTGTCGCCCGCGCGCCGGAAGCGGTCATTGCTAAAGAGCGTGAAAAGCTGGAAGGTTACGCGGAAGCGAAAAGCAAGCTGGTTGAACAGCAGGCCGTCATCGCCGCGCTGTAACCCTCTGCCCCTTGCCTGACCGGGCAAGGGGCCCAATCACCGCGTATTCCCACGCGCTAACGACCAGGTTGCAGCACAAACGTTCGTCGCGTTGAACAGCGCTTGCGCTGCCCCCTTTTCCGATGTTATTAACAACAGCATCATCCGCCATTTTTGCTATGAGTAATCGTATGAATACCATCGCGACCATCACGGTGTCGCTGCGCCGGATCACCGCGCAAGACAATGCGGCTATCGCCGGCGTTATTCGCCAGGTTTCAGCCGAATACGGGCTGACGGCCGATAAAGGCTATACGGTAGCCGACCCTAATCTGGATGAGCTTTTCCAGCTCTACAGCCAGCCGGGTTCCGCATACTGGGTGGTGGAGCAGAATGGTCAGGTGGTCGGCGGCGGCGGTGTAGCGCCGCTGGCCCACAGCGAGCCCGATATCTGCGAGCTGCAGAAAATGTACTTTATGACTTGCGCCCGCGGACAGGGGCTGGCGAAAAAGCTGGCGCTGCTCGCGCTGGATCATGCCCGCGAGCAGGGATTCAGGCGCTGCTATCTGGAAACCACCGCCTTCCTCAAGGAAGCGGTAGGCCTATACGAGCACCTTGGCTTCGAGCATATCGATGGGCCGCTAGGCCATACCGGCCACGTTGACTGCGAAGTGCGGATGCTTAAAACGCTGTAGTTAGTCTTGTTGTTTACGCTTCCCCGGCCGCGCTGCGCTTACCGGGGACCCGCCTCAGCATATTCCGGCGCGGCTGCGGGAGCGCCGCCTTAAGCGGCCACCGGCACCCCGCTATGGAAGCGAATCTCCGCCTCCGGCGCGTTGATCAGCGCGGCTTCCGCGGCACCCAGCTGGCGCACGCGCTCGCAGATATCCTCCCCGGCAATCTGCTGCGCCAGGCGCAGGTAATCTTCGAAGTGGCGCGCTTCGGAGCGCAGCAGCGACAGGTAGAACTTCTGCAGACTCTCCTCCAGCCACGGCGCCAGGGCGGCAAAGCGTTCGCAGGAGCGCGCTTCGATATAGGCCCCGCAGATCAGCTTATCGATCAGCATCGCCGGCTCATGGGATCGCACCTCCCGACGCAGCCCGCGGGCGTAGCTGCTGGCGGTCATTTTGACGTAGGGAATATCGTGCGCCTGCATGATCTCGCGCACCTGCCAAAAGTGGTGCAGCTCTTCTTTAATCAGCAGCACCATGCTGTCAATCAGCTGGCGTCCCCACGGGTCGTCCGTATGCGGCATGGTGCTTTTATTGATCCGCTTATGCAGCGCGACGAAATCCGGTTCCGGGCCCCAGCGGTAGGTAAAGTCCTCGTACGGCTTCAGGCAGGCCAGCAGCTCGTCTGCGCCCTCTTTATCCGCCACATATTTACGCACCAGCAGCATGGCGTTCTGCGCCGCTTTCAGCTCGCAGACCATATGATCGGTGAGCAGCAGCGGCAGGTTTTCCGGCTTACGGGCTTCATCAATCCACGCTTGCGGGGTGGTGCAGTGCAGAAAGTTGAGTACGGGGGAGAGTATTTGCGGGTAGTCCATCGAGATTCCTTGCTATACGGCGGCAGATACCGCCGTATCCATCAGCGGCTTAGTGACGTACGCCGTCGTCATCTTCATCGACGAAATCTTCGTCATCGTCTTCGTCGCCATCTTCACCGTTAGGGTCTTCGTAGTAGGTGCCCCAACCGTCATACTCGACGCCAAACTTTTCTGCCAGCGTCATCAGCTGTTCAACCTGGGCATCAATCAGCTCAACCTTCAGCGCGCTCTCGCTCAGGATGTCGCAGCAGATAACGGTTTCGCCCTCTTCGACTTCCAGCTCTTCCGGCTCGGTCACTTCGTAACCCATCTTGAAGGCTTCGACCGCAACTTTTTCCAGCGTTTCGAAGTCGTCGGCGGAGAGATGATGCTCAATGGTGTACAGCGCGTCCGGATCGCTGCCGTCTTCGAGCAGCTCTTCGATAATCAGACGCGTTTCTTCACGCTGTTCTTCCAGTAGTTCCGGGTTTGCCATGGCTCGTTCCTCATAATGTGCGGCAGTTACTTCTATTGTCACATACCGCCGTGATTGCCTCCACCTTTGCGCGAAAGATTTGTGCGGCGGGGTTGCAAATGAATATTCATACATATAAAGTGAATTTTAATTCAATAAGTGGCTTAAGCCATGCGAGGGAACCATGTCGACGTTTTATCAGAAGCATTTTTTGAAGTTGCTTGATTTTACACCTGCAGAAATCACCGCCCTGCTCAAGCTGGCGACCCGGCTCAAAACCGATAAAAAAAACAGCATTGAAATCCAGCATCTCGCCGGCAAAAACATCGCGCTCATCTTCGAAAAAGACTCTACCCGCACACGATGCTCTTTCGAAGTTGCCGCATTCGATCAGGGCGCGCGCGTCACCTACCTCGGGCCAAGCGGCAGCCAGATCGGCCATAAAGAGTCCATTAAAGATACCGCCCGCGTGCTGGGCCGGATGTATGACGGTATTCAGTACCGCGGCCACGGCCAGGAAGTGGTTGAAACCCTCGCCCAATATGCCGGCGTGCCGGTGTGGAACGGCCTGACCAACGAATTTCACCCTACCCAGCTGCTGGCGGATCTGCTGACCATGCAGGAACATCTGCCGGGGAAAGCGTTCAACGAGATGACCCTCGCCTACGCCGGCGACGCGCGTAATAACATGGGCAATTCGATGCTGGAAGCGGCGGCCCTTACCGGGCTGGATCTGCGCCTCGTCGCGCCGGCGGCCTGCTGGCCGGAAGAGAGCCTGGTGGCCGAGTGCAAAGCGCTGGCGCAAAAGCACGGCGGCAACATTACCCTGACCGAAGATATCGCCGCCGGCGTGAAGGGCGCGGACTTTATCTATACCGACGTTTGGGTATCGATGGGTGAAGCCAAAGAGAAGTGGGCCGAGCGTATCGCCCAGCTGCGTGACTATCAGGTGAACAGCAGCATGATAGCGCTGACCGGCAACCCGCAGGTGAAGTTCCTCCACTGCCTGCCGGCGTTCCACGACGATCAGACCGCGCTTGGCCAGCAGATGGCCGCCGAGTTCGGCCTGCATGGCGGGATGGAAGTCACTGACGAGGTGTTTGAATCCGCGGCGAGCATCGTCTTCGATCAGGCCGAAAACCGCATGCATACCATCAAGGCGGTGATGGTCGCGACCCTGAGTAAATAACCCGCGGAGACTCCCGGAGGCGGCGCGTGCGCCCTATCCGGGCCACTCCCCGGCAAGTGCAGCGCAGCCGGGGAGCGCTGGCCCTTAGCCCATCAGCATCTTCACCACCGCTTTGCGCACTTTGGCGGGCGAGCCCACCGCGCACAGCGGCTTATGCACCTCTCCTGGATAAAACACCACAAAATCTCCCGCGCGGAGGATCATGGTTTTCTCCTCCTCGCCGGCGGCGAGGAACGCGATGTCTTTATCCGCCAGCCAGTCGATATCCGGCGTCCCGGCGGGCCGGGTGCTGAAGGTCATCCCCTCCTCGCCCTGCAGCACAATCTGGATATCCAGGTAGCGCGCGTGATACTCGGCGCGGCGCTCGCTGAGCGCTTCGGTGGTATCCTGCGAAATCAGATAAAACAGGTTGTTGCCGTCAATATCGTGCTTACCGAGCGGCGTCTGCTCGCTGACGTGAGCCTTAACGTATTCGATAGCCTGACGCAGGGGCTCCGGTAGCCAGGCCTGCAGATGGTGAATGTTGCCGACGATCATAATAACCCTCAAATATAAAACAGCTTTTCATTTCTGGTTTTTATACGCCCCTTGCGACTGCCATACCACCACTTTTTAACGCTTTTTTGCGCTGGCGCAGCGATATCGAAGCAAACGTTTACCTGTTTGTGGACGAATCGCTTGATCCGAAATTTGAGCTGCGTATAATGCCGGTCGATTTGCCGGGAGGAAGCATGGTCTATTGCGTACGACATTCTGTCTTACCGCGTCTGAAAACAGGCGCTGGCGTAGCGTTTTTCTTTCCGTTGCTCAATGAATTCTCGAAGCCCCTTATTTAAGGGGCTTTTTTTTTGCCCAGGCGTCAGGAGATAAACATGGCTAACCCGCTATATCAAAAACATATCATTTCCATAAACGATCTCAGCCGCGAAGACCTTGAACTGGTCCTGGCGACCGCTGCAAAGCTGAAAGCGCACCCGCAGCCGGAACTGCTGAAGCACAAGGTTATCGCCAGCTGTTTTTTTGAAGCCTCTACCCGCACCCGTCTGTCGTTCGAAACCTCGATGCACCGCCTCGGCGCCAGCGTGGTAGGCTTCTCCGACAGCAGCAACACCTCGCTGGGCAAAAAGGGCGAAACCCTCGCCGACACCATTTCGGTCATCAGCACCTACGTTGACGCCATCGTGATGCGTCATCCGCAGGAAGGCGCCTCGCGCCTGGCAACCGAATTCTCCGGCGGTATTCCGGTGCTCAACGCAGGCGACGGCGCCAACCAGCATCCGACGCAAACCCTGCTGGATCTGTTCACCATCCAGGAAACCCAGGGCCGCCTGGAAAACCTCAACGTGGCGATGGTCGGCGACCTGAAATACGGCCGCACCGTGCACTCCCTGACCCAGGCGCTGGCGAAATTTAACGGCAACCGCTTCTACTTTATCGCTCCTGACGCGCTGGCCATGCCGCAGTACATTCTCGATATGCTCGATGAGAAAGGGATTGCCTGGAGCGTCCATAGCGCCATTGATGAGGTCATGGAGGAGGTCGATATTCTCTATATGACCCGCGTCCAGAAAGAGCGCCTCGACCCGTCGGAATATGCCAACGTGAAGGCGCAGTTTGTGCTGCGCGCCGCCGATCTGGAAGGTGCCCGCGACAATATGAAAGTGCTGCACCCGCTGCCGCGCATTGACGAAATCACCACCGATGTTGATAAAACGCCGCACGCCTGGTACTTCCAGCAGGCCGGCAACGGCATCTTCGCACGCCAGGCGTTACTGGCACTGGTACTGACTAGCGAGCTGGCTCTGTAAGGGGAAACGACCATGACACACGATAATAAACTGCAGGTAGAAGCCATTAAGCGTGGCACCGTCATCGACCACATCCCCGCGCAGGTGGGCTTTAAGCTGCTGACGCTGTTCAAGCTGACCGAAACCGACCAGCGCATCACCATCGGCCTGAACCTGCCGTCAGGCGAAATGGGCCGCAAGGATCTGATTAAAATTGAGAACACCTTCCTGACCGACGAGCAGGTCAACCAACTGGCGCTGTACGCCCCGCTGGCGACGGTGAACCGTATCGACGATTACGAAGTGGTCGGCAAGTCGCGCCCCAATCTGCCGGAGCGGATTAACAGCGTGCTGGTGTGTCCGAACAGCAACTGTATCAGCCACGCCGAGCCCGTTTCCTCCAGCTTTGCGGTGAAAAAACGTGAAAATGACATCGCGCTGAAGTGCAAATATTGTGAAAAAGAGTTTTCACATAATGTGGTTCTGGCCAACTAATTGAGGTTGGTATTGGCAACCCGGCTCCCTATAATGGCCGGGTCCTTAACGCGCTATCCTTCAAGCTGCTTCCTTGTCGGCGGCGTGAGCGCCCAAGGCGACTCGCCTCCTGCCGCGTCGATGCAACCCGAAGGATTTCGCGTCACTTCTTAATTAAGCTGTTATTCAGGAGAACTCATGTCTAAAACTATCGCGACGGAAAATGCACCAGCAGCTATCGGCCCGTACGTTCAGGGTGTTGATCTGGGTAGCATGATCATCACTTCCGGCCAGATCCCGGTTGATCCTAAAACGGGCAGCGTACCGGAAGAGGTTGCCGCTCAGGCGCGCCAGTCTCTGGACAACGTAAAGGCTATCGTTGAAGCAGCAGGCCTGAAAGTGGGCGATATCGTTAAAACCACCGTCTTCGTTAAAGACCTGAACGATTTCGCCACCGTGAACGCCGCGTATGAAGCGTTTTTCACCGAGCATGATGCGACCTTCCCGGCACGCTCCTGCGTCGAAGTTGCGCGTCTGCCAAAAGACGTGAAGATTGAGATTGAAGCGATCGCGATTCGCCGCTGATTGTTCAGCCCTCTCCGCTGCGGGGAGGGTTATCTGGCGGCCGCGGGTTGAGCAGCCGTCACCCGCCACCGTAAAGCCCTTCAGGCTGCAGCGACTTACTTCCCCGTCGCAAAACGCGCTTTCTGACCTGAATAGCCCTACCCTCTGCAATTTTTCATCGTCGTTAATTTTTCTCTGAAGCACTCTCGTATTTCCTGGATTTCAGCCCCTGTGGTTTTATCCATCTCGGTATACTAAACCTGCATTCATCCCGTGTCTTATGCCGCGAAGAAGCGTTTGAAACTGAAAGCATAAAACAGAAGGTATGAAGGTATGAGAGACGAATGATATCTGTCGAACACTCGGGCGATATCGTACAAGGAATCACCTTGCTGAGGTCTGTCTCAGATAATCGCTTTATGTTCTGGTGCGTAGTTAATAGGCGTTCTTCGTTTTGCGGCAGCGTCCCCCCTCGTTTAAGGGTAGGCCTGCGTCGCCCTTTGAACTCACTGCAAGGGGGACTTACAGGCCGGGGTGAAGACTGGCCTGTCAAAATAAATATATTTCGAGCTATGGAGCCATGCTCTTCGGAAAACACACGCCAGGATCCCTTTCGATGCTATGGTTATCTTTTGCTACCAAAAGAGGAAAAGCTAATAATTGTAAGGACCTGGCACGGATGTGTTCCGCTTAAACATGCGGAAGGTTTTGCAAAACACCTTGAAAGTACAGGCGTAGAGCATTCAAGAAGCATACAGGGGAACAACGGCGCGTTCGTGCGCAGAGAAACCCAGGGAGGCTGGGAGCATTTCTTTCTGGCAACTTACTGGCAGGATCTGCAGTCGGTAAAGGCATTTGCCGGAGAAAGCTATCACGTGGCGGTGACTTATCCAGACGACGAAGAGTTTGAGCTACTTTCCGATCCTTACGTTTTCCATCATGTTGTAGAAGCCGTTGCGCCGCTTTAGCCTCATTTCCGGAAGCTATCTGCCGGTTACCCGGACTTGCCATAACATCCGTATTAAGACAAAGCGCTAATATCCGACTCCGGCATGAAGCGGCCGGACTCCGCCATAGCACTGGTTTAAGGTCCGGTCGTCGGGAAGCTCGCTGCCGCAAGCTGCTTGAATATTTAAACGCGAAGTCGTTTAACTTCGGCTAAAGCAGGGCGCTCAATCAGCCAGGATGAGGGGGTTACTGGAGGAAACGCTTTGCCCATACTGAGCAAAAAATGGACGTTAAAAATGGTACGTAATAACACACCAGAGTCAGTCCAACACCGGGGCTGGGCCGACTCGTGATACTTTTTAGTTAACCATCAGGCGCAGGGCTAAACCCTTAGGATAGGGGTCAAAGTAGTTCTGCGTTAAGAGGTAGCGATCCGGGTATTCCGCCAGATAGTGCTTCAGCAGCGTTAATGGCGCGAGTATCGGCAGTAGCCCGGCGCGATAGTGGAGGACCACTTCACGCAGTTCACAGCGTTGGCGGCTATTCAACCGATCGCGGAAGTAGCCCTGAATGTGCATCAGCACATTGGTGTGGTTTTTTCGCGAAGCGGGTTGCTTTAGTATTGCCATCAGTTTTTCGCGGTAGGCCACGAAGAAGGCATCCAGATCCTTCCATTCATGCACCGAGGCGACAAACGGGCCGATCTCACGGTAGCCCGCCTGATGATGTGCCAGCAGCTGTAGCTTGTAGCGGCTATGGAAATCCAGCAGCGCGCGGCGGGTCAGGCCATTGGCCCGCAAGGTATTGAGCTCATGCAGGGCGAAAACACGCTCGACAAAATTTTCACGCAGCACCGGATCGTGCAGGCGGCCATCTTCTTCAACCGGTAGCCACGGATATTTCTCCAACAGTACTCCGGTGAAGAGCCCCACCCCCTCCTTACGCCCGCGGTTGCCTTTTTCATCATACAGCCGCACGCGCTCCATGCCGCAGCTCGGCGATTTGGCGCAGACGATAAATCCCGACAGTTCGCCCAGACGGGGAAGATACTCGTCGGCGAAATCAGCCATTTTCTGCGTAACGTCGTGGTGCGGCGCGTGGCTGAAGCGTATCCGGGTATCCCCTTCGGTGGTTTGTACCAGACGCAGCGCCGGGCGAGGCACCGGCAGGCCGATAGACATCTCCGGGCAGACGGGTTTGAAGGTCACACACTGTGCCAGCCCTTCCATCACAAAGGCCATCCGTTTATGTCCGCCGTCAAACCTTACGGCGGAGCCGGTTAAACATCCGCTGATCCCAATAACAGGTTGAGTATTCATGGCGCTATCCCCTTTACTGCGTTTTGCGGGTGAAGAAAAGCGTAACCGTAGCGACGGTGATGCCGAATTTCTTCATCTCTGTTTTATTAAAAAGATGCGTGTCGTCCTGCAAGTACATCCAGTCATCAAAGCCCAGCAGCCAGGTACCGCCGCTAGCGGTCACGTTCATGCTGTATCGCCAGTTAAAAGCATTACCCGCCGCCAGGCCGGTAGCCACGCCTTTAATATCGCCCGCGGAGCCTTCGTAGCGGCCGGCGCCGATGCGCCGGATGTGCCATACCCGCTGCTGCTTTTGTCCATCGTCATAGACGAAGCGTTCATTGAGGGTCAGCGTATCGCCGACAACGTCGCCATCAATATCAACGTGGAACCGACGCAGCTGCTTACCGCTGCGATCCTGCACCATGCCCCACGCCTCGGTTTTACCCTGAAAGTAGCGAAAGATATCAAGCGACGGCTGTTGATACCGGTAGTTGCCAATCTCCGTGCTGCAGCCGGCAAGCACTATCAACATGGCCAGTCCTAGCGTCAGGATGCGTTTCATTTTTCACCTCCGATCAACTGCTGACGTAGCTCAGGGTACTGCGTACGCGGGCCCAGCCAGATGGACAGAAAGCGCATGCTGAAGGCTTCTGACTGACGGGGGCCTAATGGGGTAAACGTCTTTTGCGCCGACGACGCGCGATACCAGAACTGCCCCTGCTTATCGTTAAGCACAAAGGCCAGCTGCGTACCCGATGTGACGTCAGGCCAAACAGAACGCAGCATCTGCAGCCAGGCTTCGCTTTGCGGTTCGCTTGCCAAAATACCCTGCGCCTGCCACTGGTCGCGGGTCGCATCGACCAGGTCCTCACGGGCGATATCGCGTTTGTAGGTAATAATCAGCACCTGCTTTTGCGCCAGCCCGTCATATCGCCCATCCGGTGTGCGTAGCTGGGAGGTATAGATGACAAATGGCCCCCAGGTGAGGGTCGCGTCGCCCACTTTGCGCCAGTTTAGCCAGTCGGCGGCATGAGCGACTGGCGTGGAGACTGCTAGCCACATCAGCATCAGCAGCGCGCTTTTCACTGTCGTCTCCCCATCAAAATATGGAAAAACAGCATCAACGCCAGCCAGCCCGGCGCTATCCAACCGATGACCATCAACGTCGGTTGCAGAAAAGCGATGGCGCCCAAACGTTCGCCAATGAGATAAGCCGCCAGGCCGCCGAACGTTGCCATTAGCGCCAGCATCCATCCCGGCAGCGTGGTAGTACAGGTCAGTCCGGTCCAGACGGTGGCAAACATCAGCCACAGTGCGACCATCCACAGGGGCAGCAGCACGTTGCTGTTAAAATCGATAAGCCCGGTCAATGCCCAAAGCGCATCCAGGCCACTGCCTGTCGCAGCCAACAGCAGAGCGTAAAGACGGTGTGCAGGCGACAGCATCATGAAGGCCAGAATCGCCAAAGCGAGCCACAGGAACAGGCACCGTTCACGAAACAGCACGACCAGCGTCCAGTAGAGATCGAACGCGATAGCCAGCAAAAAAACCTGTACATAGCGTTTCATACGCGCTCCGCGGTCAGCTGCACCACGCTAATGGTGCGCGCGTTGAACCCGGCTTCGCAGTAGCCGAAGTAGTAAAGCCACATGCGGCGGAAGCGATCATCAAAACCGAGCTTTTCAATATCCTGCCAGGCGTGAACAAAACGCTGCCGCCAGTGTGCAAGCGTGCGGGCGTAGTCTGGCCCCATATCAATAAGATTACGGACGACAAAATCGGTGTGGCGCGTCATCAACATGCTCATCGCCGTGACGCTCGGTAAAAATCCGCCGGGGAAGATGTAACGCTGGATAAAATCGACGCTTTTGCTGTAGTCACGGTAGCGCTGATCCTGAATGGTGATGGCCTGAATCGCCATTCTGCCGCCAGGGCGCAGGCGCGCCTGGCAGGTGCGGAAGAAAGCCGGGAGATAACGTTGCCCTACCGCCTCGATCATCTCTACCGATACCAGCTTATCGAACTCGCCGGTCAGATCGCGATAATCGCACAGCAGGACCTGCACCCTGTCCTGTAACCCCGCCCGGGCAATCCGCGCTTTCGCCCAGTTATATTGCTCCTGCGACAGCGTGGTGGTTGTGACGCTGCAGCCATAGTGACGCGCGGCATACTCTGCCATCGCCCCCCAGCCGGTGCCGATTTCCAGCAGGCGATCCTCTGACGTCAGCGCCAGCTGTTCGCACAGGCGCGCCATTTTAGCCCGCTGAGCCTGAGCCAGATCCTGCTCATCGGCGCTAAACAGCGCGCTGGAGTAGAGCAGCTCTTCATCGAGGAAGTGTGCGTAAAATTCGTTGCCGAGGTCATAATGCGCGGCGATATTTTCCCGCGCCTGCTGCTGATGGTTGCGTCGTGCCCTGTGGCGCAGGCGCTCAACGGGCCGACCCAGCAGGCGAAAACCACTTTCCAACCGTTTCAGCACGTGGCCGTTGAGCGCCAGGATTTGCAGCAACGGCGTTAGCTGCTGCGTCTCCCACTCGCCGTCCATCCAGGCTTCGGCTGCGGCGAGGCTCCCACCAGTAAGCAGGCGCCAGTAAACGCCCGATGAGAGGATATTCACGTCGGCGCGTAGCGGCGCAGAAGCGTCACCAAAATGAAACGTCTGCGCGCCCTCTCGCAAGGTGAGCGAGCCTCCTCGGATGCCGCTCAGCAAACGGAAGAGCAGCCATCTCGCGATACGGACGTTGCGCGGAATATCGGGTTCAAGCGCAAAGGCGGGATCGGTCATCAGCGTTTACTCCTGCTAACGGGGTGGTTGTGGATAGGCACACGCTTGAGCCACAGCCGCAGCGCCTGCCAGTAAATAGCGAGTACGGTTTTCAGCGTCATCAGCGGAATACGCAGCAGCAGCGAGGTCAGATTTTTGCGCGTCAGCGGCTCGCGTTTCAGCGCCAGCGTCGCATCAAACACTTTCGACGCCTGATGATTCTCAATATGCATATGCAGCGTTTTGCCGGGGCTGTTGAAGCGCCAGTGATAAACCATCTCCATCGGGTTAAAAGGAGAAACGTGAAAGGCCTTTTCCAACGGGCGCGCCACCTGAGCATCTACGGCATAGTAATGACGCTCGTTCCATGGAGTGTTGCGCACCTCGGCCAGCACCCAGCGCAGGGTGTCTGCGTGGTCGTAGCAGTAGTAGAAATTGACCGGATTAAAGTGCAGTCCAAAGTAGCGAAACTGGGTCAGGAGCATGACGCGGCCATCAGGACGCTCCCCGGCCAAACTTTCCAGCCGGTTCAGGGCGCGCTCTTTCAGCGGCGTTCCTAGCGGATAATCCGCATCATGGAAAGCGGCGGCGGCAAAGCGATTGCGGCGCACACCGACAGACGGCAGCATCTCCAGCTCATTCAGATCGAGCCAGCCCATAAACACGTTATAGTGAAACTGATGCGTTTTCGGCTGAAGACGACGATGGCGCAACATGCCCTGATAGAGGCAACTGTTCATCTTAGGGGGCCCTCTCCGGCAGCAATCCCCTGCACCACATCCAATGCGCTACGCACCCCATCCTCATGGAAACCGTTGTACCAGTAAGCACCGCAGAACCAGCTTCGCTGCCGGCCATTAATCTCGTGACGACGGGTCTGCGCACGCCAGCTTTTAGCGGTAAACAGCGGATGTTCATAGACGAAACGCCGCCAGACGTAGCGCTCCTCCACCGGGGTTTCAGGATTCAGGGTGACGCAGAACAAAGGGGCGTCCGCGGGCAGGCCTTGGAGGATATTCATGCAGTAGGTGACGCAGGCGCTGGCCCGATCCTGCTCGCTCAGGCGATAGTTCCAGCTCGCCCAGGCGCGATCGCGCACCGGCAGCCAGCGTCGGTCGCTGTGTAACACCACCTCATTACGCTGCCAGCCGATATCTCCCAGCACCTCGCTTTCAGCCTGAGTTGGGTCTTCGAGCATGGCCAGGGCCTGCCCGGAATGGCAGGCGAAGATCGCCTGATCGAACCGGTGGCTCGACGTATCCAGCCGGACCGTCACGCCGCTGCCATCACGAATAACCCGCTGCACGGGGGCGTTGAGGCGCACGGTCAGGCGATCGCCCAGCTGAGCCAGCATGGCGCGGATATACTCCCGCGAACCGCCGGGCACCACGTACCACTGCGGGCGATGGGTGATATCCAGCAGACCATGATGCTCAAAGAAGCGCAAAAACAGCGGCAGTGGAAAACGACGCATCTCTTGTAGCGATGATGACCAGATAGCGGCCCCCATCGGCAGAATGTAATGGCGCGCGAAAAACGCGCTGAAGTGGTGCTGTTCCAGAAACGAGTGCAGCGTGGCATGGCGATCCGCGTTTTCTAACGACCGTTTTGCCAGCCGATTAAAACGGACAATCTCTTTCAGTAGTCCCCAGAACGTCGGGTTCACCAGATTACGACGCTGCGCGAACAGCGAGCTAAGGGTATGCCCGTTGTACTCGAGGCCACTTTGCGGGCTATGCACCGAAAAGCTCATCTGCGTTTTTTGCCCGCTGATACCCAGTTCGCTTAGCAGGCCCATAAAACGAGGATAGGTGCGGTCGTTATAGACGATAAACCCGGTATCAATGGCCCAGGTTCCCTGCGGCGTCGCCACATCCACCGTCGCGGTATGCCCACCGACCGTGGGTTCGGCTTCGAAAAGCGTCACCTGATGATGCCCGGCGAGCCGCCATGCGCAGGTCAGTCCGGCGATGCCGCCGCCGATAATGGCGATGTTCATGAGCGTACCATCCTGCGCAACAATGGGCGTTGAAGACATGGCGGAAGTGCCGCCAGCAGACGCAGGATCAGACTAAACCCGGTCGGGAAGGCAATATGGTTTTTACCTTTTGACAGACCGTGGCGGATAGCCTTCACCGCGCTCTCCACGCTGACCCGTCCGGGCATGGGGAAATCGTTTTTACGCGTCAGAGGCGTGTCGACAAAGCCCGGAGAAACTACCGTGATGGCAATACCTTTTGGCTCCCAGTCCAGGCGCAGGCTGTTAGCAAACCACGTCAACGCCGCTTTTGAGGCGCCATACGCCTCAGCGCGTGGGAAGTGTAGCCAGTGAGCCATTGAACTGACCAGCACCACGCGGTTACCAGAAGCCAGCTGCGGCTCAAGCGCAGCCAGGCAGTTCACTGGCCCCAGAAAATTGGTTGTCATTACCCGTTCCACCAGGTCAGCATTCACCACCCCGTTTTCCAGATATTCACAGGTTCCCGCGCAGAGAATCACCAGATCGGCGTAACACCCCGTCAGCGCCTGACAGCAGGCGGCCCTGTCGGTCATATCGAACAGGCGCACGGTGATGTTCGGACTGTACTGATCCAGGGACTCCAGCCGGGACGAATCTCGCCCACAGGCGATGACGCGACAGCCTTCATCGGCCCAGGATTTTGCGAGTCCGGCTCCGATACCGGAGCTGGCGCCGGTGATGAGGACAGTCATCATGGGTGCACCCTCCGTTTCACGCGGCGCACCGCCCACCCCAGCAGAGGAAGATGTTCGTAGATCATTTCCCCGGCATCGTAGTAGTCGCGCTGGCGAATAATCATACCGGCCCGGATCTCCACCACTGAGCTTCCCGGCAGGGTCAGCGTTTCCCCCCCGGCAATGCGCGGGTGCGACCAGAGCATGGTCCAGGTCACGGCAAAACGCTGACCGTCACACAGGGGCGCATCAATGAAAAAACGACAGTGGTCCACGTTGGCCAGAAGATGAGTGAAATAATTTTGGATAGCGTAAAGCCCCTTATGCTCGCCGAACGGATCGGTAAGCGTGGCGCCGGCATCATAGAGCGCGGCCAGCGCCGATGGCTGCTGGTTGTCCAGCCTGGCGTAGTACTCAACAAACCGGTTAATAACGGATGGCAATATGCTCATGGGTCTCACCCTGGCTGTGAACAACGTGGCGTAATCGCATAACTAAAACTTGCACAATTAACTTTATTTGTCCAAGTTAAAGATGATATATATTTTATTATTTATTTATTTCAATAAGTTATTAAAATTAACTTTTCGAAGTTATTTTCGTTTTTTTAGCGTTCACATGCGAACGCGCCACCGTTACGGTGGCGCGTGAGAAGGGGAGTCAGGAGTGGGTAAACGGAATTACAGAAGAATAACCTCGAGGGATATACCCTGCTGCTGCCAGAGCTCTAACTGCTTTTTACGCGCGACGGTGAGCTTGCCAGTAGTGACCAGCAGCCATTTTCGCTCCGGGAAGATTTCCGGGGCCAGGGCGGCGGGCGGTACGGGAAGCACGTCAATGCGATGTCCCTGGCCTGTACGCTTTAGCGCTTCAAGCCAGATTTCGCAGGAGTCAGTCAGATGCCAGCCGGTAATCAAGGCGTTATCGCCCGGCGCTTTTTTATCGCCTTCAAGGCAGAACGACGTATAAGAGATAATGATACCGTCGAGGACTTCGCGCAGGGTCATCATGGCCGGAATGTTGGCCGAGACTTTACTGCGCAGCGGGCGCAATACTTCCGTAACCAGTTCCGGGCGGGGATACTCGCGGCCAGCATCGTAAATCAGCTGGCGCAGGGATTCGATTTTCCCCTCTTTCAGCCGTTGCAGCATGGTTTCCTGGAGGGAGAGCCAGTTGTTGGTCCGGCGCGCGCCCGGACGAGCCAGCAGAGGCTTAACCTGACTGACCGGGACCCCTTTTTTCACCCAGTCGAGAATTTTGAGCGCCTGCTGGATATCATCGTCACTGTACTGGCGATGCCCACCGTCGGTGCGCAGCGGTTTCAGCAGGCCGTAACGACGCTGCCAGGCGCGAAGCGTAGTTGCGTTTATCCCGCAAAGCCGGGCAAATTCGCCGATGGAGTAAGACATGACGTACACCTGATGACAAAGAATGCTCTCAATATACTACGAATAATGAAGGGTTGAATGAAGTGCAGGACGTTTGCACTACACTTTACTTCCAAACGCGCAGATGAAAGGAGTCCTCATGAAGCTATGGCCCGCTGTAACCGGTGTTGCAATCGCGTTGACCCTGGTTGCCTGTAAATCCCCCACGCCGCCGAAGGGCGTGCAGCCTATCACCGGCTTTGATGCCAGTCGCTATCTGGGCAAATGGTACGAAGTCGCTCGCCTGGAAAATCGCTTCGAGCGCGGCCTTGAGCAGGTGACCGCCACCTATGGCAAACGCAACGATGGCGGCATCAGCGTACTCAACCGTGGCTACGACCTGCAGAAGAAAAAGTGGAATGAGAGCGAAGGTAAGGCGTACTTCACCGGTCCGGTGGCCACTGCCGCACTGAAAGTCTCGTTCTTTGGCCCGTTTTACGGCGGCTATAACGTAATCAAGATCGATGAGGATTATCAGTACGCGCTGGTCAGCGGCCCGAACCGCGACTATCTGTGGCTTCTGTCGCGAACGCCAACCATTCCGGAAGCGGTGAAACAGGATTACCTGAACACCGCCCGCGCGCTCGGCTTTAGGGTCGATCGGCTGGTGTGGGTCAAGCAGTAACCATATTGATATGGCAGCCCGGCGTTCACCTGGACATCGGCCATCTGTTGGCCCCGCTTGTGGTTAATGGGGCTGGGGTAACGAGAGAAATGTCAGCCTCTGCCGCAGTGCCGACCTACTGAGGTCGGCACCGATATTGAGCGCCTACTCGACCTTCGTCGCCCGCAGCAGCTTTTCCAGCGGATAGACCGCCGCAATCACCAGCTCATCCTGGGTTTTCGCCGCCTCATCGAGCTGCGCCTGCACCGACGCATACTCCTTATCATCCAGCGTACCCTGACGGGCCACCAGATCCGTCAGCCGCAGCCCCAGCGTCGCCAGCTTATCAACCTGCTGCACCACCGGGCCGATCGCCGCCAGCTGATAGCTGTTATCCGTTAGCGCCAGCGCATCGGCGGTATTATTTTGCCAGCGGGTAAAGACGTGACGCAGCGCGTCCGCGCTTTCGCTATCTTCCGCATCGCTAATCAGCCTTTCGGCCCAGCGGTCAAGGCTGCGCACGGTATCGCTCTCCGGCGGCAGCGCGTCGGCCAGGCGGTTCAGCGGCTCAAACTGATGATAGTTATTGGCCTGGAACTTCAGATGCTGGCGCGTGTAATAGTGCGCCGGCTCGATGGCCTGGGCGAGGATCTGCAGCGCCAGAGGGCTGCCGCCGTTTGCCAGCCGGGTGAACTGCACCAGCTGCTGGCCGTGCTGCTGCAGGCCGACCGAGACCGTTGACCAGCCGTCCATGGCCTGCAGACGCTGGTACATGTTGTC
Source organism: Klebsiella sp. Ech2A (assembly GCF_030078455.1). Lineage (NCBI taxonomy): Bacteria > Pseudomonadati > Pseudomonadota > Gammaproteobacteria > Enterobacterales > Enterobacteriaceae > Klebsiella > Klebsiella sp. Ech2A. The sequence goes on from NZ_JAQGFU010000001.1 coordinate 41,251, forward strand.
GCTGTCTTTGACATCCTGCGCCGACCACAGCCGCTCGGCGACCGCGAAGGCCCGCGGCCACAGCTTGATATCCAGCACCGGCGCCGCCACGTTTTCCGCCCACAGCGCCGCTTCGCCGCCGAGCAGGTTCTTCTGCTGTTCGGCATCGGGAACCACCGGCGGGATCCCCTCCGGCACCTCGTCCAGCCGCTGCCCGCTCACCGGATAGCGGGCGTTGCCCAGCAGGAAGTAGCCGCCAAGCTTATCGTCGTTGACGGTGAGCACCGGCCGGGTTTCACCCATCCAGGTATCGACGCTGAAGGTTATCTGGTTATCGTTCAGCCACGCAATATCCTGCACCGCCCGACGAGATTTACCCTTAAAATCAATAAATCCGCGCCAGCCGCTCTCGCCTTTTACCAGCGTGAAGCTGCCTTCCACCGCGCTTCCCTTCAGCCGCGGCATCACAAAGCTCCAGCTTTGAGCGCTGTCGTTATCGGTAATGGTGTCGACCCCGTTCAGGCCCTGCGGCACGATTTCATTGCGGTAGTGATAGGCGGTGTACTGCGGCTGATCGAGATAAAATCCGGTAGAGAGGATCCCGCGGTAGCCGTGCTTCGCCACTTCTCCCAGCGCGTCCTGCCCCTGCCACGACTGGATCAAAATGCTTTTAGGCAGATCGGGGTGATAGATTTCGTCCCAGCCCACCATCTGGCGATGGTACTTTTCGAGGATCGTCTCCAGCCGGCGGTTGAAGTACGCCTGCAGCGCGTGGCTGTCCGCCAGCCCCTTGTCGCGCATAAACTTCTGGATCGCCGGATTCGCCCGCCACTGGCTGTCGTCCACCTCATCCCCGCCAATATGCAGATAAGCGTCGGGGAAGATCGCCGCCAGCTCGCCAATCATCGCCTCGGCAAAGGCGTAAGTGGCCTCTTTGGTCGGGTCGAGCACCGGCTGAAGCACGCCCCAGTGGCGCTCCATTTGATAGGGTCCCGGCGCGCTCATCAGCTCCGGATAGGCCACCGCAATGGCCGAGGCGTGCCCGGGCATGTCGATTTCCGGCACCACGCGGATGCCGCGATCCGTCGCGTAGCGCACGATCTCTTTCATCTGCGCCTGGGTGTAGAACAGCCCGTCGCTGGCCTGCTGCTGCAGCTTCGGATAGCGCGTGGAGGCAAAGCGCCAGCCCTGATCGTCGGTCAGGTGCCAGTGGAAGACGTTGAGCTTGGCGGCCGCCATGCCGTCAAGCTGCCGTTTTATCGCGTCCAGCGGCATAAAGTGGCGCGCGGAGTCGAGCAGCAGCCCGCGCCACGGGAAGCGCGGCGCATCGTCGATCGTAACGTAAGGAATGGCGGTATTCTCCGCGCCGTTCTGGATCAGCTGGAGCAGAGTTTCCATCCCGCGCAGCGCGCCGAAGCGGGTATTCGCCCTGAGGGTAACGCCCTCGGCGGTCACCTTCAGCTGGTAGCTTTCATCGCTGTCCGGGCGCGGAATGGCCGGGACCTTTTTGGCAATCACCACGTTAATCGTAGGCGCTTTCGCCGGCGCCAGCTGCGGCTGCAGCGTCCAGCCGGTCTGGCGGGCGATGCGCTCGCGCCAGCGGCCGGCGGCATCCCCCAAATCGTCGCCGGTGACGTTTAGCGTCAGCTGATTATTCAGCACCAGCGCGCCCTGCGCCTGCGGACGCTCGACGTGGGCCGGCCAGGGCATAAGCGGAAGATCGCCCGCCGGGGCGGCGCAGGCCAGGCCGCTGAGAATTAATCCGCTGGTAAGCAGTCCATAGCGCAGGGTGTTAAGCATGAGTTTTCCTTTTGATGACGGGCCAAAAAAAGCAAAACATTTGGTTAACATGCGCCAAAAAGAGCGTCAAGGAAATGACATGACGCGCTTCACAACTTGATGAAGTTTAAGATAAATGCCCCCTCCCTGAACGGGAGAGGGGCGGAGGAAGCCGGGGCTACTGCCAGCCGTAGCGACGGCTGTAGAAGCCTTTGACCATCTGGGTCAGCGTCATATAGCCCGCCAGAATCGCAATCAGCCACGGGAAGTAGCTCAGCGGCAGCGCCTGCAGCTGCAGATAGCCCGCCAGCGGCGAGAACGGCAGCGCGATGCCGATCACCATCACCACCAGGGTCATGGCGAACAGCGGCCACGCGGCGCGGCTCTGGACGAACGGAATGCGTCGGGTGCGGATCATATGCACAATCAGCGTTTGCGACAGCAGCCCTTCAATAAACCAGCCCGACTGGAACAGCGTCTGCGCTTCCGGGACGTTGGCGTGGAACACCCACCACATCAGGCAGAAGGTGAGGATATCGAAGATTGAGCTAATCGGGCCGAAGAAGACCATAAAGCGCCCCAGCTCGGCCGGGTTCCAGCGCTGCGGCTTACGGATCTGCTCATCGTCCACGTTATCAAACGGGATCGCTACCTGGGATACATCGTACAGCAGGTTCTGAATCAGCAAGTGCAGCGGCAGCATCGGCAGGAACGGCAGAAATGCGCTCGCTACCAGCACGCTGAAGACGTTCCCGAAGTTCGAGCTGGCGGTCATTTTGATGTATTTGAGCATGTTGGCAAAAGTGCGGCGTCCTTCGATAACCCCCTCTTCCAGCACCATCAGGCTCTTTTCCAGCAGGATGATATCCGCCGCCTCGCGGGCGATATCCACCGCTCCGTCGACGGAAATCCCGATGTCCGCCGCGCGCAGCGCCGGGGCGTCGTTAATCCCGTCGCCCATAAAGCCCACCACGTGCCCCTCGCGTTTGAGCAGCGTCACGATGCGCTCTTTATGCAGCGGCGCCAGGCGCGCAAACAGCGTGGTTCGTTTCGCCAGCGCCGCCAGCTCATCATCGCTGAGCGCTTCAATCTGGCTGCCGACAACCACCTCACCCGCGTCCAGACCCACCTCATGGCATACCTTCGCCGCCACCAGCTCGCTATCGCCGGTGAGGATTTTGACGGTAATGCCGCTGGCCTTCAGCGCTTTCAGCGCCGGGGCGGTGGTCTCTTTCGGCGGATCGAGGAACGCGATATAGCCTTCGAGGATCAGGTCCGACTCGTCGGCCCGCTGATAGTCCCCTTCCCGCGCCGGCAGATAGCGGGTGGCGACCGCCACCACGCGCAGCCCCTGACGGTTCAGAGTGTCGGTTACCCGGCGGATGCGGCGCAGCATGGTCTCGTCCAGCGGCACGATGTCGCCGTTGTAGCGGACCTGGGTCGAGACGTTGAGGATCTCCTGCAGCGCGCCTTTGCAGATCAGCTGATGGACGCCCTCCTGCTCGCTCACCACCACCGACATCCGGCGGCGCTCAAAGTCGAAGGGGATCTCGTCCACTTTCTGCCAGCGCTCGGCCAGCTGGCGGGCGGCGTCCAGCTCCACGCCCTCCAGCACCGCGGTATCGAGCAGGTTTTTCAGCCCGGTCTGGTAGTGGCTGTTAAGCCAGGCGGCGTTCAGCACCAGCTCGCTCACCTTGCCGGAAACGTCGGTATGGTTTTCCAGCACGATTTTATCCTGGGTCAGGGTGCCGGTTTTATCGGTACACAGGATATCCATCGCGCCAAAGTTCTGGATGGCGTCGAGGTGTTTGACGATAACCTTCTGTTTCGACAGCTTCACCGCCCCGCGCGCCAGGGTCGAGGTGACGATCATCGGCAGCATTTCCGGCGTCAGGCCAACCGCCACCGACAGGGCGAACAGCGCCGCTTCCCACCAGTCGCCTTTGGTAAAGCCGTTGATCAGCAGCACCACCGGCGCCATCACCAGCATAAAGCGGATCAGCAGCATGCTGACGCGGCTGATGCCCTTCTGGAAGGCGTTGGGTTCGCTCTCCTGCTCGCTCACCCGCCCGGCCAGCTGGCCGAACCAGGTGCCGCCGCCGGTGGCGAAGACGATCGCCTGCGCCGTGCCGCTCACCACGTTGGTGCCCATAAAGCACAGGGTATCGCACTCCAGCGGGTTGCTCTGCAGCGGGTCGCGGCTGTGGGCCACTTTTTCCACCGGCAGCGATTCGCCGGTCAGCGAAGCCTGGGCGACAAAAAGATCGCGCGCCTGGAGAATCCGCAGGTCCGCCGGGATCATATCTCCCGCCGAGAGCTTAACGATATCCCCCGGCACCAGCCGGTCGATAGGCAGCTCGCACCAGCGGCTTTCGCCCTGCTCGTTGACCACCCGCAGCACCGTGGCGGTGTTGCTGACCATCGCCTTCAGCGCATCCGCCGCCCTGGTGGAGCGGGCTTCCTGAATAAAGTTGAGCAGCGTGGAGATCCCGACCATCAGCGCGATCACGCCCGCGGCGAACAGATCCTCCGTAGAGTAGGAGACGACGCCCAGCACGGTCAGCAGCAGGTTGAAGGGGTTGCGATAGCAGGTCCACAGATGCACCCACCACGGCGAAGGCTTCTGGGCGGGGATTTGGTTGTCACCGTGCTCCGCAATTTTCTGCGCCACTTCGGCGGCGTTGAGCCCTTCCGGATGGCTGTCGAAGGCGCGCCAGATTTCGTTTTCATCCATTGCCGCCACGTTCAGGCAGCGCTTGCCCAGCGAGTCCGGGATCGGCGCGCTGGCCAGATTGCGGGCATCGGGCAGCGGATCGCGCTGCACCAGGCGGTGTGGCAGGTGGCGGCTAAGCTGCGCAAACAGCTGCCGGGTAAAATTTTTCAGCATAAACAGTCCCTCCGCGCTCGCACGACGAACGCAGCAAAATCGACGGGCACGGTAAAACATACCTGTCAGGCATTATTTTTTTATGGCAGGGACATCAAGGACGTCACTGCTTTACGCTTCCGGTAAAGCAGTGCTAAGCAGGCTTACCGGAAAGGGGTATAACTCCATCGAGGATGAGGAGTGGGATCGGGGTCCATAAAATCTCCGGTAAGTGAGTAAAAACGGCGCGGATTATACCGCGGCCAGCGATCTATTTGTGGCGATTATGGCTATGGTAAACCCGCGTAACTAAACCGGACGTAAACCAGACTTTGCTCATTGCGGTCTGGTTGAGTAGCATTAGGCTCACTTTAATCGGACCATCGCGAGAACCCTGCATGCAAAACCGGCTGACCATCAAAGATATCGCGCGCTTAAGCGGCGTCGGCAAATCGACGGTATCGCGCGTGCTCAACAATGAAAGCGGCGTCAACGAGCGCACCCGCGAACGAGTGGAGGCGGTCATGCTGCAGCACGGCTTCTCGCCCTCCCGCTCCGCGCGCGCCATGCGCGGTCAGAGCGATAAGGTGGTGGCGATTATCGTCACCCGTCTGGACTCGCTGTCGGAAAACCTCGCCGTGCAGACCATGCTGCCCGCTTTTTACGAGCAGGGTTACGATCCGATTATGATGGAGAGCCAGTTCTCCCCGGCGCTGGTTGGCGAGCATCTCAGGATCCTCGCCCGCCGCCATGTCGACGGCGTGGTGCTGTTTGGCTTTACCGGTATTACCGAAGAGATGCTCACGCCGTGGCGCGAAACGCTGGTGCTGCTGGCCCGCGACGCGCCGGGCTTTGCCTCGGTCTGCTACGACGACGACGGGGCGGTGAGGATGCTGATGCAGCGCCTCTACGATCGCGGCCATCGCCATATCAGCTTCCTCGGGGTGCCGCACAGCGACGTCACCACCGGCCAGCGCCGCCATCAGGCCTACCTCGATTTCTGCCAGCAGCACCGGCTCACGCCCACCGCTGCGCTGCCGGGCCTGGCGATGAAGCAGGGCTATGAAAACGTCGCCAGCGTCCTCGGCGCCGACACCAGCGCTCTGCTTTGCGCCACCGATACCCTCGCCCTTGGCGCCAGCAAGTACCTGCAGGAGCAGCGCATCGACAGCCTGCAGACCGCCAGCGTCGGCAGCACGCCGCTGATGAAGTTCCTGCACCCGGAAATTCTCACCGTCGATCCGGGCTACGCCGAGGCCGGACGCCAGGCGGCGCGGCAGCTGATCGAACAGATCGCCGGCAACGCTAATCCTCGTCAAATCGTCATTCCCGCAGCGCTGATTTAGTCCCGTCAGCAGGATTTATGTGATCGTGGCTGCGTTTCGGGAACGTTCCCATTTTGCAAATGAAGCGGAGCGGTTAGGATTCGTCTCAGTTCATTACGCAATCTCTTCCCTCTGTTTTGAGGCCTCACAATGAGTAAAGTAAATCAGCAGGACATCGATAAATTAATCGAACTGGTGGGCGGGCGCGACAACATCGCCACCGTCAGCCACTGTATTACCCGTCTGCGCTTTGTGCTGAATAACCCGGCCATCGCCAGGCCGAAAGATATTGAACAGCTGCGCATGGTAAAGGGCTGCTTTACCAACGCCGGGCAGTTCCAGGTGGTGATCGGCACGGACGTGGACGACTACTACAAGGCGCTGCTGGCCACCACCGGCCAGGCCTCTGCGGATAAAGAGCAGGCCAAACAGGCCGCGCGGCAGAACATGAAGTGGCACGAGCAGCTGATCTCGCACTTTGCCGAGATCTTCTTCCCGCTGCTGCCGGCGCTGATCAGCGGCGGCCTGATCCTCGGTTTCCGCAACGTGATCGGCGATCTGCCGATGAGCAACGGCCAGACGCTGGCGCAAATGCACCCGTCGCTGAAAACGATCTATGACTTTCTGTGGCTGATTGGCGAAGCCATCTTCTTCTACCTGCCGGTCGGCATCTGCTGGTCAGCGGTGAAGAAAATGGGCGGCACGCCGATCCTCGGCATCGTGCTGGGCGTTACGCTGGTTTCTCCCCAGCTGATGAACGCCTACATGCTCGGCCAGCAGGTACCGGAAGTGTGGAACTTCGGCCTGTTTACCATCGCTAAAGTGGGCTATCAGGCGCAGGTGATCCCGGCCCTGCTGGCGGGCCTGGCGCTGGGCTTTATCGAAACGCGCATGAAGCGCATCGTGCCTGATTACCTCTATCTGGTCATCGTCCCGGTGTGCTCCCTGATCCTGGCGGTGTTCCTTGCTCACGCTTTTATCGGCCCGTTTGGCCGCATGATCGGCGACGGCGTGGCCTTCGCGGTGCGCCACCTGATGACCGGCAGCTTCGCGCCGATTGGCGCCGCGCTGTTCGGCTTCCTGTATGCGCCGCTGGTGATCACCGGCGTCCACCAGACCACTCTGGCTATCGATATGCAGATGATTCAGAGCATGGGCGGTACGCCGGTGTGGCCGCTGATTGCGCTCTCCAACATCGCCCAGGCCTCGGCGGTAGTCGGCATTATTATCGCCAGCCGCAAGCAGAATGAGCGTGAAATCTCCGTCCCGGCGGCGATCTCCGCCTACCTGGGCGTCACCGAACCGGCAATGTACGGCATCAACCTCAAGTACCGCTTCCCGATGCTCTGCGCGATGATCGGCTCCGGCCTCGCCGGGCTGCTGTGCGGCCTGAACGGCGTGATGGCGAACGGGATCGGCGTCGGCGGCCTGCCGGGCATCCTCTCCATCCAGCCGACCTACTGGCAGGTTTACGGCCTGGCAATGGCTATCGCCGTCGTCGTGCCGATTGTTCTCACGACCTTCGTGTACCAGCGCAAATTCCGCCAGGGCACCTTGCAGATTGTCTGATTTTATCTTCCTTCCGGGGCGCAAATGCGCCCCCTCGTTGTAGCAGGAAAGCACTATGAATACCCTTCCCCTCTGGTGGCAAAACGGCGTTATTTACCAAATCTATCCGAAGAGTTTCCAGGATACGACTGGCAGCGGTACCGGCGATCTGCGCGGAGTCACCGCGCGGCTCGACTACCTGCACAAGCTCGGCGTGGACGCCATCTGGCTGACCCCGTTCTACGTCTCGCCGCAGGTGGATAACGGCTACGATGTGGCGAACTACACCGCCATCGATCCGACCTACGGTACGCTGGATGATTTTGACGAGCTGGTGGCCGAGGCGAAAGCGCGCGGCATCCGCATCGTGCTGGATATGGTGCTTAACCATACCTCAACCGCCCACGCCTGGTTCCGCGAGTCGTTAAATAAAGAGAGCCCGTACCGCCAGTTTTATATCTGGCGCGACGGCGAGCCTACCGTCCCGCCGAACAACTGGCGCTCCAAATTCGGCGGCAACGCCTGGCAGTGGCACGCCGAAAGCGGCCAGTACTATCTGCACCTCTTCGCCGCCGAGCAGGCGGACCTCAACTGGGAAAACCCGGCCGTGCGCGCGGAGCTAAAAAAGGTCTGCGAATTTTGGGCCGACCGCGGCGTTGACGGCCTGCGCCTCGACGTCGTCAACCTGATCTCGAAAGACCAGACCTTCCCGTCCGACGCCGAGGGCGACGGCCGCCGCTTCTATACCGACGGCCCGCGCGTGCACGAATTCCTGCAGGAGATGAGCCGCGACGTCTTCACCCCGCGCAATCTAATGACGGTCGGGGAGATGTCCTCCACCACCCTGGAGCACTGCCAGCAGTACGCGTCGCAGGAGGGCCAGGAGCTGTCGATGACCTTCAACTTCCACCACCTGAAGGTGGATTATCCCGGCGGCGAAAAATGGAGCCTCGCGCGTCCTGACTACGTGGCGCTGAAGGCGCTGTTCAGCCACTGGCAGCAGGGGATGCACAACCGCGCGTGGAACGCGCTGTTCTGGTGTAACCACGATCAGCCGCGCATCGTTTCGCGCTTCGGCGACGAGGGCGAATACCGGGTTCCGGCGGCCAAAATGCTGGCGATGGTGCTGCACGGGATGCAGGGCACCCCCTATATCTACCAGGGGGAAGAGATTGGCATGACCAACCCGCACTTCTCGCGCATCAGCGACTATCGCGACGTCGAAAGCCACAACATGTTTATTGAACGTGCGGCCCAGGGGCAGGCGCCCGACGAGCTGCTGGCGATTCTGGCCAGCAAATCCCGCGACAACAGCCGGACGCCGATGCAGTGGAGCGGCCGCGAGAACGGCGGCTTCAGCGAAGGCGAGCCGTGGATTGCGCTGTGCGATAACTATCGCCACATCAACGCTGAGGCGGCGCTGGCCGATCCTGATTCGGTGTTCTATGCCTATCAGCAGCTGATCGCGCTGCGCAAAAGCACGCCGGTGCTGACCTGGGGCGACTATCTCGATCTTTGCCCGGCGCATCCGTCTCTGTGGTGCTATCGCCGTCAGTGGCAGGGGCAAACGCTGGTGGTGGTGGCCAACCTGAGCCGTGAATTCCAGACCTGGCAGCCGGATGAGATCAACGGCGACTGGCGGGTAGTGATGAGGAACTACCCGGAAGCGGCGAACCGCCCGGCGGCCATGACCCTGCGTCCGTTTGAAGCCGTGTGGTGGCTGCAGGAGTAAGGCGACGCCGCGCTTGAGCGGGCTACCTTAGGGTAGCCCGAGCTGGCGCCGCGCCTTTGTCATCAGGCCCTGTCGGCCGTTGACAGCGCGCTGCCGGCCTCCTCGCGGGTCGAGGCGTGCTCCTCTTTCGCCTTCAGGCGATCCCACGCCCGGAAGAACGGATAGTAAACCACCAGCGAAATCGTCAGGTTCACCACCTGCAGAAGGGTCCCGGAAATATGCCCGCCGGTTGCCAGATAGCCGCTAATAAAAATCGGCGTGGTAAACGGCAGCGCAATCCCCGCCGGCGGAGCGACCAGCCCGGTCGCCATCGCGGTGTACGAGACAATCACCAGCAGAACCGGCGTCAGGATAAACGGCAGGAAGAAATAGGGGTTCATCACCAACGGGATGCCGAACACCATCGGTTCGCTGATATTAAACAGCGCGCCGGGCGCGGCGATTTTCCCCAGCTGCTTCATCTGCTGGCTGCGGCTTCTGAACAGCATAAACAGCACCAGCCCCAGCAGCGCCCCGGTGCCGCCGGGGGCAATCCACAGATCGTAAAACTGCTGTGTAATGATGTGCGGGATCGGCTGGCCGTTCTGAAACGCGGTGAGGTTTTCCGACATATTCGACAGCCACACCGGCTGAATAAACACCAGCACGATGGCATCCCCGTGCAGCCCCAGCGTCCACAGAATGCCGATCAGGATAACCGAGAAGATCATCCCCGGCAGCGTCCCGCCGACGTGGTGCATCGGGATGCCGATAATGGTGGCGATCATGCTGTTAATGTCGCCGAACGGCGAGGCTTCGACGATCAGGCGCAGCGCCAGCACCACCGCCAGCACGCAGAATCCGGGGATCAGCGCGAGGAAGGATTTCGCCACCGCCGGCGGCACGCCGTCCGGCATGCGGATAACCAGGTTGCGGCCGGCGACAAAGCGGTAAATCTCGGTGGAGAGCAGCGAAATCACGATGGCAACAAACAGCCCCTGGCTGCCCACCAGCCCGACCGGGATCACCCCTTTGACCACTTCCGCCGCGCCGTGCACCGGCGTAAACAGGGTACTTTGCGGGATCGTCATCACGAAGGCGACCAGCGACATCGCCCCGGCGGTCAGCGGATCGAGCGTGCGGTACTTCTCCGCCAGCCGGTAGGCAATCCCGAAGCTCGATATCAGCGCCATAATGTCGTAGGTCGCTTTGACCGGATAAAGAATTTTATCGCGCCAGACGTCACCGAACAGGCCGCTCATCATATCGGCATAGCCGGGAATGGGCAGGTAGGCGAAAATCAGGAAAAATGAGCCAATCAGCATAAACGGCATATTCAAAATAATGCCGTCGCGCACCGACAGGACGTGCTTTTGCCCGGCGATTTTCAGCGCCGCAGGCATGACGTAACGTTCAATCCACGTAGTGTTCGACATAAGACGATCCCCAAAGGAAATAACGGTCAGTTAAATTGCGTCAGCCATTGACGGTTGATGGTTAAGACTTCGTCCAGCAGCGCCTGCGCGTCGGTGACGTTGCCCACCAGCGGGTTGGTCACCAGCGCCAGCAGCGCGCTATCGCGACAGCCGTGTACTGCGGCTTCAATAGTCAGCCGCTCAAAGGCTTTCACCTGCTGCGTCAGGCCGTTCATCGCCGGCGGCAGCGCGCCAAAGGTCAGCGGGCGGGCGCCCTGGGCATCAATAATGCTGTTGGTTTCCACCACCGCATCATCGTCCAGGCCGTGAATCGCCCCGTTGTTGCGGGTGTTCACCACCATCTCCTTGCCGAGATTGTTATGAATCGCGTTGATGAGCTCCACGGCCACTTCCGAGTAGTAAGCGCCGCCGCGGAAGCTGAGCTGCTCCGGCTTCTCATCAAGGGCCGGATTGGCGTACAGCGCGAACAGCTCCTGCTCGACCTTCATCACCTGCTCGGCGCGGGTGCCTTTGGTTTTTGCCGCCGCGATCTCCTCCGCCAGCATCGCCGGCGTCAGCCAGAAGTAGCGGTGATAGGGGCAGGGAATGGCGTTCAGCGCGCGCAGGAACGGCGCCGGCCACGGCAGCTCTTTGATATTGTTCATCGACAGCGCCTGGCCATCGCACAGCATATCGATAACCTTGCGGGTCACGTCTTCGCTCCCCCGCATCACTTTATGCACCCACACCATATGGTTGAGTCCGGCAAAGCGCAGGTTAACCTCTTCCTCCTTCGCGCCCAGCATGCCGACGATCATGTGCTGCATATTAATCGGCACGTTGCACAGGCCGATAATCTTCGCCTTGCTGTAGCGGCTCACCGCTTCGGTGACAATCCCGGCCGGGTTGGTGAAGTTGAGGATAAACGCCTGCGGCGCCAGCTGCTCGACCTTGCGCGCCACCTCAAGGATCGCCGGAATGGTGCGCAGCGCTTTGGCGAATCCGCCCACGCCGGTGGTTTCCTGGCCCAGCAGGTTGTACTTCAGCCCGAGGCGCTCGTCGCCGGCCCGCGCCGCCAGCTGGCCGACGCGCAGCTGGGTCAGCACGAAGCGGGCCCCGCGGATCGCCTCGTCGAGCTCGAAGTGGACGCTGACGGTAACGTGCTCCAGCCCTTTACGGGTGAGCATCCGGCGCGTCAGCGCGGCGATAATCTCAACCTTCTCCCTGCCTGATTCAACGTCAACCAGCGCCAGCTCCGTAACCGGAAGCTGTTCATAACGAACGATAATTCCTTCAATAAGCTCCGGCGTATAGCTACTGCCGCCGCCAATGACGGCAATTTTTAGTGCTTGCATAGAGACCTCTTTCGGCATGCAGAGAGCCGCGCGCGGTCGACGTGAGCGCGCGTGATGGTTCAGGGATATAAGAGAAAAATCAGGAATTAAGCAGCGCAAGCGCCTTATCAAGCACCGCCGCGCCGCGCATCATGCCGTAGTCGGCCATATCGATCACCGCGACCGCTTTTCCGTGCGGAGCGGCCAGCGCGCTCAGGCGTCCGGCCTCATACTTCACCTGCGGCCCCAGCAGGATCACGTCGGCGTTGGCCAGCTCGCGCTCAAATTCCGCCACCGCAACCGCGTAGATATCCAGCGACAGCGCGCGCTGCTGCGCCTCGGCTTTCATCTTCGTGACCAGCATGCTGGTTGACATACCTGCTGCACAGCACAGAACGATTCGTTGCATGACCTCTCCCCCAGATGGATTTATGACCTCGCCCGTTAGGGCCTCAGCGAATATATTGTTAAGATTGTGTGAAAGTGAAGGCTATATGAAAATAATTTTCACCGATGTGATCGAAACGTAATTTTTGATCATTATTGCTCGCGCTGTTTAGCCGATTACCGGCGAAACCATAGGAAATACCTTGGGCTGGTGCTATAAATAGGCACAGGCGGTAAGTGAAAAATATTTTCAACGTGATGTTCTGGGGAAAGGGACGGGCAGGATGGATATCGTAGGTCAGTTGCAGCAAGGGCTGGTGCGCTTTAGCGCCCAGGAGTCGCGGGTTGCGGCGTTTATTCTGGAAAATTTGAGCTTTACCGCCAGCGCGTCCATCGATGAACTGGCCGCCAGCGCCGGGGTCAGCCCGGCCACCATCACCCGCTTCGCCCGCTCCGTTGGCTGCGAGGATATTCGCGATCTGCGCAAGCAGCTGGCGCAGGCCAGCGAGCGTCGGACCAGCTGGGTGAGCCCGAACAGCCACGCCCTGCCCGCCGCCTGGCGCGACAGGCTGAGCTATCTTGGCGATACGCTGACCCGGCAGCTGGCGCAGACCTCGGAGGCGGCGGTCGAGAAGCTCAAATCCCGCCTGCTGACCGCGCGCGCCGTACACTGCTTCGCGCTCGGCGCCCAGGATGTTGCCCTCGCCACGCTGCTGCAGCACCAGCTGCTGCCCTCCGGCATCGCCATCAACCTGTGCCAGGACAGCGCCCTGATGCGCATGACGGCCTCGACGCTGAGCGACGATCACCTGCTGCTGGTGCTGGTCACCGCCGGCGCGGACAATATTTTGCAAAGCGCGACCCTGCAGGCGCGAACCCAGGGAGTAACCATCATCGCCCTGGCGCCGGAAAACCACGCCCTGGCCAACATGGCCGCCGGGATTATTCCGCTCCCCGATAGCCCGCAGCTGGCCCGCTACGCCCTGCTGCTGCTGGTCGATCTGCTGAACGATACGCTGATTGCCTGAGCCACGCCGCCTGCCGCCTGCCCGGGCGGCATCGCGACATTTTTATGCTTGTTTTTTAGGCAGATAAATTTACATTTAGCGCAAGCGCCCACCATCCGTACTCTCACCTTTTTACTTTGTCCTGCATCAATAAAATCGCAAACATCTTTGATGCAAATCACTACATATAGAACTTAAAATGCGTCCCGGCCCTACATATTGTATTAATCGTCTATTATGTCGACACAGCCCATCGTAATCTGGCGGTGGTGGGATGTGGATAAAACGGGCCGGAACCGCAGGAAAACGGCGGCAGCTATAGCCCCTCGCGACCTCGGTATACCTTCCGCCTCTGTGGATAACCTGTTCTATAAAGTATGGAGTGATCATGACACCGCATGTGATGAAAAGAGATGGCTGCAAAATGCCGTTTAAGTCAGAGCGCATTAAAGAAGCAATTCTGCGTGCAGCTAAAGCAGCGGGAGTCGATGACGCAGACTATTGCGCCACCGTCGCAGAAGTCGTTAGCCAGCAAATGCAGAACCGGACTCAGGTCGATATCAACGAAATCCAGACCGCCGTTGAGAACCAGCTGATGTCCGGTCCGTGGAAGCAGCTGGCTCGCGCCTATATTGAATATCGCCACGATCGCGATATCGAGCGTGAAAAACGCGGCCGCCTGAACCAGGAGATTCGCGGCCTGGTAGAGCAAACCAACTCGTCCCTGCTTAACGAAAACGCAAACAAAGACAGTAAGGTGATCCCCACCCAGCGCGACCTGCTGGCCGGGATTGTCGCCAAACACTACGCCCGCCAGCACCTGCTGCCGCGCGACGTGGTGCAGGCGCACGAGCGCGGCGAGATCCACTATCACGATCTCGACTACTCGCCGTTCTTCCCGATGTTTAACTGCATGCTGATTGACCTCAAGGGCATGCTGACCCACGGCTTTAAAATGGGCAACGCCGAGATCGAGCCGCCGAAATCTATCTCTACCGCCACGGCGGTTACGGCGCAGATCATCGCCCAGGTCGCCAGCCATATTTACGGCGGGACCACCATCAACCGCATTGACGAAGTGCTGGCGCCGTTCGTGGCCGAGAGCTGCAAGAAGCATCGTAAAATCGCCGAAGAGTGGCAGATCCCGAACGCCGAAGAGTACGCCCGCTCTCGCACCGAGAAAGAGTGCTACGACGCCTTCCAGTCGCTGGAATACGAAGTAAATACCCTGCACACCGCCAACGGCCAGACGCCGTTCGTCACCTTTGGCTTTGGCCTCGGCACCAGCTGGGAATCGCGTCTGATTCAGCAATCGATTCTGCGCAACCGCATTGCCGGTCTGGGTAAAAACCGCAAAACCGCGGTGTTCCCGAAGCTGGTCTTCGCCATTCGCGACGGCCTGAACCACCGCTTCGGCGACGCCAACTACGACATCAAGCAGCTGGCGCTGGAGTGCGCGAGCAAGCGCATGTATCCGGATATCCTCAACTACGATCAGGTGGTGAAGGTCACCGGCTCGTTTAAAACGCCGATGGGCTGCCGCAGCTTCCTCGGGGTGTGGGAAAACGAGGACGGCGAGCAGGTTCACGACGGCCGCAACAACCTCGGCGTCATCAGCCTCAACCTGCCGCGGATCGCGCTGGAAGCTAAGGGCGACGAAGCCGCCTTCTGGAAACTGCTCGACAGCCGCCTGGAGCTGGCGCGTAAGGCCCTGATGACGCGCATTGCGCGCCTCGAAGGGGTGAAAGCCCGGGTTGCGCCGATTCTCTATATGGAAGGCGCCTGCGGCGTGCGCCTGAAGGCGGACGATGACGTGGCGGATATCTTTAAAAACGGCCGCGCGTCGATTTCGCTGGGCTATATCGGCATTCACGAAACCATCAACGCGCTCGCCGGCGGCCAGCATATGTACGATAGCGACGCGCTGCGTGAGAAAGGCATCGCCATCGTTAAACGCATGCGCGACGCCGTGGATCGGTGGAAGGAGGAGACCGGCTACGGCTTCAGCCTCTACAGCACGCCGAGTGAAAACCTGTGCGATCGCTTCTGTCGCCTCGATACCGCCGAGTTTGGCGTCGTCAGCGGCGTGACCGATAAGGGCTACTACACCAACAGCTTCCATCTCGACGTCGAGAAGAAGGTCAACCCTTACGACAAGATCGATTTCGAAGCGCCCTATCCGCCGCTGGCGAACGGCGGCTTCATTTGCTACGGCGAGTACCCGAACATTCAGCACAACCTGAAGGCGCTGGAAGACGTCTGGGATTACAGCTACCAGCACGTGCCGTACTACGGAACAAACACGCCCATCGACGAGTGCTACGAGTGCGGCTTTACCGGCGAGTTCGAGTGCACCAGCAAAGGGTTTACCTGCCCGAAATGCGGCAACCACGACGCGGCCCGCGTCTCGGTGACCCGCCGCGTGTGCGGCTATCTCGGCAGCCCTGACGCCCGCCCGTTCAACGCCGGCAAGCAGGAAGAAGTTAAACGCCGCGTTAAGCATTTGGGTAACGGGCAGATCGGTTAATTCCGAGCGGTTTAGCCCCTCCCCCTCTCCCCAACGAGGAGAGGGGATCAATCAGTAGCCGTTTGACCATTCAGGAGCCGCTCCCGGATCGCGCCGCAAAGCGCTTTTTATCCGGGGCTACCGCCACTATATGGGTTTCCTCAAATCAGTTGGCGTTGTAGCAAGGCGGCAAGCGAGCAAGTCCCGGGGAGCTTACTGTAGTAAGTGACCTGGGCGCACGAGCGCAGCCAACGCCGCTACAGCGTCAAATGAGAAGAGGAAACAATGAATTACCATCAGTACTACCCGGTAGATATCGTCAACGGCCCCGGCACCCGCTGCACCCTGTTCGTCTCAGGCTGCGTCCACGAATGCCCCGGCTGCTATAACAAGAGCACGTGGCGGCTCAACTCCGGCCTGCCGTTCACCACCGAAATGGCCGACCGCATCATCGCCGACCTCAACGACACGCGCATTCAGCGCCAGGGGATCACCCTCTCCGGCGGCGATCCCCTGCATCCGCAGAACGCATCGGAGATCCTCGCGCTGGTGCAGCGCATTCGCGCCGAGTGCCCCGGGAAGGATATCTGGATGTGGACGGGCTACAGGCTTGAGGAGCTCAACGACGCGCAGATGGCGGTGGTCGACCTGATTAACGTGCTGGTCGACGGCAAGTTCGTGCAGGATCTAAAAGACCCGATGCTTATCTGGCGCGGCAGCAGCAACCAGGTGGTGCACCATCTGCGCTAGCCGCGCTTAAAAGCGGCTGACGCACTCCATTGCCACGGTTTTAAATTCGTCAAAGCTGCCGGTGGCGGCAAGGCGGGTCATCGCGCGTTCGCGCAGGAAAGTCACAAAAATATCGTAGATCGCCATCGCCTCTTCATACTCGCTCTTGCTGATGGCCAGCAGGAAGATGATGTGGGCGGTTTCGTCGCCCCAGACCATGCCGTGCGGGGCAATCACGGTGTAGACCACCGTTTTTTTCGCCAGCAGGCCGAGGGCGTGCGGTAGCGCAATGCCGTCGCCGAGCATGGTGCTGACGATGGCCTCACGCTCGACAACCGAGTCATAAAAACCGGCGTCGACAAACCCCTCCTCCTGCAGCTGCTGGCACAGTTCGGCAAACAGCGTCTGGCGATCGATGGGGGTGTCGATGACCCGGAAATGGGCCTCGTCGAAATACTTATCCAGCATCCACGGACGGGTTCTGTCCACCAGCACCAGCTTACCGATCTGATCCAGCTGATAATCCGTCGGGAACGGGGCGATGGTGACCACCGGCTTATCCTTTTCGCCGATGCGCACGGTGGAAATCACGAAATCCTCGGCAACGGCCGCAAGCTGCTCGTAGTCGCGCTGCGACAGGGTGGCGGCAATTTCCAGCTGCGGATATTTGCGCTGCAGGGTCGCCTCGATCATCCGCACCATCGCGTTGCTGGTATCGCACACCAGCAGCACGCGCGGCTGGCGCTGGTAGCCAATATTGTAATGGCGCTCGAGGCCGACGCCGATATGCAGCACCAGGAAGCCGATCTCGTTTTCGCTTATCGCATAGGGGGTGTATTTCCCCCAGCTGGAGACGGCCGCCAGGGTCATATCCCACGCCATCGGGTAGTGCTGCTTGATGTTATCCAGCAGCGGATTGGGGATCATTATCTGGTAGCGCACCCGGGTGATCATGGTCTTAATATGGGTCAGCAGATCGGCGTGCAGCTGGGCGTCATCGAGCAGGTTGTAGTTATACTGGGTGTTGATATAGCGCAGGATGTAGTTCACCAGCGCTTCGTCGTCGTCGGCGCTGATGGTACCCGGATCGACGTCCTGCACCTGGCGGGCGGCAAGGTGCACGCACAGCCACTCCTCTTCCGCCGCGGAGAGCGCCTTCCCCGCCAGCTGCTGCAGCATACCGACCAGCTCCCTTGCGGCATCGCGCACGTTCTGCGCCACGTCTTCAGCGCTAAATTCCGCCAGCGGATAGCCCTCGCTGGCGCGACGCACCACCACCGCGCTGTAGAGGCGGATAAAGCGCTCGCCCTCATCCGTCAGACGGACGTGGTGGCGGGTGAGGATCTCCTGCAGTTCGCGCGCCAGCCGGGCGGAACCCTCCGCGCTCAGCCCGCCTTTATCCACCGGCAGCGGCAGCCCGCCCTGCTGCGCATGCTCCCACAGGAGATCGGTCAGGCAGGCGCGAATCGACACTTCGCTGCCGAACAGCTTCATGCCGTGGCGCGGGCGCGTCTCGAGGGTCAGCTGGTAGCGCTGGAAACGTTCGCGCACGTCCACCATATCGCTCTGCAGCGTGGCGCGGCTGACGAACCACTCGTCGGCAAGGTCTTCGAGCTTGAGCGAAAAGGCCGAGGTCAAAAAGCGTATCAGCAAAAAGTTGATGCGATCCTGCGCGGTACGCGGAATATGCTGCGCCTTCGGCGCCGTCTCCGCCAGCGTCTGATACAGCGTCGGGTCGTCAACGTTGAGCCGATAGCCGCTGCCGCGGATAAGCATAAACTGCGCCCCGTAGGGCAGCAGCAGCGCGTTAAGCGCCGTGATATCGGCGCGTACGGTACGGGTAGAAACTGACAGCCGCTGCGCCAGTTCATCCTGCGGCAGCGTTTCGTTTTGCAGCAGGCTAAACAGCTGCGCTAAACGTTGGTTGGGAAATCGCATGTCAGTTCCTTCATCTTTACGGCTCAAGGTTGAGCGGATATCACCATCTGTGACGGACTGCCTACCGGAGTATAGTCCGGGGCAAAGGTCAGCCTGCCGCTTTTGGGCGCCACGCTGAAACGGGTGATATTATCGCTACGCTGGTTCATGACGTACAGCCATTGCCCCTGATTATCCAGCGTGAGCGTTCGTGGGTAGTCCCCGCGCGTCCAGATATCTTCCTGATGGCTCAGGCTACCGTCCGCCATCACGCTAAAGTGCGCGATGCTGTTGTGCAGGCGGTTCGCCACGTACAGCTGCCTGCCGTCGGCGCTCAGCGCCAGGCCGGCGCCAAAGCTGGTGCCTTTATAGCCCTTCGGCAGCGCGGAGATCGTTTTGCCCTCGCGCAGCAGGCCGCTGGCCTTATCAAGATGATAGAAGGTTAGCGTAGAGGACTCTTCGTTAATCAGCCACAGCCCGTCGCCCTTCGGCGTGAAGACAAAGTGACGCGGCCCGGCTCCCGGCGAAGACGCGGCGATAAACGGCGGATCGTTGGGCGTCAGCTTGCCGCTGGCGCCGTCCATCCGGTACTGATAGATCCGATCCAGCCCCAGATCGGTGGAGTAAACGTATTTCCCGCTGGGATCGGCCGAGATCATATGGGCGTGGGGGCCGTTATGGTCGCTAATGGCAAAGCTGCCCTCAACCGCCGCCGCCGGGCGCGCCGCGCCGGCCGGACCCTGGTCCTGATGCACGTCCACCGCCTCGCCCAGGCGACCGTCTTCCTGCACCGGCAGCACGGCGGTGGTGCCGCTGACGTAGTTTGCCACCAGCAGATGGCGACCGTCCGGCGTCAGGGAGAGATAAACCGGCCCGGCTCCGCCGGAAGAGACCTGGTTTAGCTCGCTCAGCTCGCCGTTAGCCCCCACGCGCCACGCCTGCACCGCGCCCTTTTCCACTTCGCTGGCGGCGTACAGGGTTTTGCCATCGCGCGAAACGGTGAGCTGCGCGACGTTGGGCAGGGAGCTGACCAGCGTTCTGTTGCTCAACGCGCCGGTTTTCGCCTCGACGGTAAAGCGATACAGGCCTTCACCGTTGGGGTTGTAGGTGCCGACCCAGGCGTACTGCGCCTGGGCACAGGTGCTGGCGGCGAGCAGGGAAAGTGAAGCAACAAGCAGGTGACGAGCGGCAGGCATAGTGACTCCTTGATGGTTCGGTAGGGTAAGGTGGCCGTCCTCCGCCCCGCCCTTGCGGTGGGGTTCGGGGGACGGCAGGGCAATGACTATTTAACCAGCGCCCTGGTCATCTCCAGCAGCTGACGCACGTCCGCCGGACGGGTGTTGCCGCTCTCTTTATCGATAATAGAGCTGTAGATGTGAGGGATGATTTTGCTGACGCCGGCGTCCAGCGCGATCTGCAGGATCTCGCCGTAGTTTTGCAGATCGATCCCGCCGGTCGGCTCCAGCCAGAAATCGTGGCGGGCGCAGGCCTGGGCAACGGCGAGGTACTCATCGCGGTGCTTAAGGCCACCCATCGGGAAGTATTTGATTGAGCTACCGCCCATATCTTTTAGTAACGCAATGGCGGTTTCCAGCGGCACGATCCCGTCCGCCGCGCCGCTGCTCAGCGGGCCGGTGGAGATCTTCACCATCCCCGGCGTGCCGGTCGGGGAAACCAGGCCGTTGACGACGGTTTCGCTCTGCCCCAGCAGCGCGCGGCTGGTGCCGACGCCGGTAAAGACCTGGTTGACGTGCTGCGGCTGCACCTGGCGGGAGATCTCGCTGACCATCGCCGACTGGTTTGGATCCCCCGCGCCGAGGCCCACCGACAGCGCGTTATCGATAAGCCGGGCGTATTCACGCATATCGGCCACCGCGCTCGCCACGTCCGGATAATTTTTAGAGAGCACGCCGACCAGAACATGACCTTCCGCCGCTTCGTAGATGTCGCGGGCGTTGTCTTTGCTGCCCGCCAGGACGTTCAGGCACACGCGATCGCGGTAAAAATTCGGGGTCAGTTTCATGCTTTCTTCTCCATGTTCAGAACTTCGCCGATGCGGCGGGAGACGATCTCCAGCTGCTGTGCGCTAACGCTGCGCACGTCGGCCTCAATAATGCCTTCGTTGGCCTTATAGCCGCGGAAGTAGATGGCGTATTCGCCCTGCTTCAGCGCCTCAACCAGCTCGCCGGTGGCGATGCCGGTCACGGCTTCAGTAAACTTAATTTCCGCCCGCGCGATATCGCGGCCGGCGCTATCCCAGACCACCCGCGCGCTCACCCCGGTGAGGGCGTTGAGCTGGTCAATGAACGGCGTCATCTTCGCCACCATCTCATCGCCGCTCTCCTTGCGCGCCGTCAGGTAGTGTTCAATGGCGCAGGTCAGGCCCAGAATGCCCTCTTTACCGACCTTCATCGCCCGGCCAATGCCGGCAGACTGGCGTTTGACCCACTCGACGTACTGCGTTTTACCGATCACCAGGCCGCTGGTTGGGCCCTCAATCGCTTTGGCGCCGCTGTAAATCACCAGGTCGGCGCCGGCGCTGTAGTAGCACTGCAGATCTTCTTCCGCCGCCGCGTCGACGATCAGCGGCAGGTTGTGCTTACGCGCCACCACCACCGCCTGCTCAACGCTGAGCATGCTTTTCTGCACGCAGTGGTGCGATTTGATGTAGAGGATCGCCGCGGTGCGCGGGGTGATCGCCGCCGCCAGCTGGTCGGCGGAGCATTCGTTGGCGTAGCCGGCTTCCACCAGCCTGCCGCCGCCCAGCGCCACCATCGTGCCCACCGGCGCGCCGAAGTTAACGTTATGGCCTTTCGGCAGGACGATTTCGTTGTTTTCGATCGGCGTGACGTGGAGGTTCTCCAGCAGCCAGCTGCTGTCTTTCACCAGCACCGCCGCCACCGACTGGGCGATCCCCGCGGAGGCGCAGGAGACAACGGTGGCCCCTTCGACGTCCAGCAGGTTGGCGATGTACTCGCCGGTTTTATTGACCAGGTCCTTCATTTCGAAGTAGTGATTCATGCCGCTCATGACGGCTTCAACCACTTCCGGGCGCGGCGTGGATACGCCCAGCGCCGTCATGCGGCCTGAAGTATTAATAACCTGTTTTAAATTGTACTTTTCAAAAATCGAAGGCATTTTCCGCGCTCCCTTGTTCGGTCAGATAGCCCTTGCCTGCGCGAATCGCGGCAAGCGGCACCAGAATATTGTCAGCCTGCAGGCTCTCTTTTTCGGCGTCGACCAGTACCGTCGGCGCGTGCTGCAGAGCAAACAGGGTTAAATCTGCGTCGTAGCCCACGGCCAGGCGCCCTTTTTGCGTCAGGCGCAGCCCATCGGCGGCGCTGGCGGTAACGCACTCCACCACCTGCGGTAGCGACATGCCGATGGCGAGAAACTTCGACATCACCAGCGCCAGCGAACGCACCGGGCCGTCAATACGGTTGCGGCAGTAAATATCGGAGCTGATGGTCTGCGGCAGAATGCCCAGCGCTATCGCCCGGCGCGCCACCTCAAAGCTGAAGCTGGCGGTGCCGTGGCCGACGTCAAGGCGCACGCCGCGCTTGAGCGCGCGGGTCACGGAGGCGCGCAGCTCGCCAGAGGCGGTCAGAATGCGGTTCGGCTTGCCGTTATAGCAGTGGGTGATGATGTCCCCCGAGCTCAGCAGGTCGGCAATTTCATCGAGGTTCGGCGGATTGTTGCCGATGTGCACCATCAGCGGCAGGTCGCCGTTTTCGCGCTGCATCGCCTTCGCCCGCTCCAGCGGGGTAATACCGTTGTCACCGACCACGCTGCTGCTCATGCGCGCCTTCAGGCCGACGATAAAATCAGGGTGGCGCTTCACCGCCTGGCTTACCGCATCGGCATCGACGTTGGCCATATTGGCCAGCTCGTTCTGGGCGATCAGCCCGACGCGAGAGATGTTGAGCAGCGCAAAGACCTCGGTGGCCGCGCTGCGGGTCAGCTGATAAAAGTCGTCGATATCGTCCGCGCCGGTGCTGCCCGCGTCAATGACGGTGGTCACGCCGGTGGCAATGCCCACGCTGTCCGGCTGGTCGTGATAAATCGGCGAGTTCGGGTAGCAGTGAACATGGGAGTCAATCCAGCCGGCGCTGGCGTAGCAGCGGCCGTCCAGCTCAATGGTTTTGCGCGCAGGCGCGCTAATCTCGCCCAGCGCCGCAATCTTCCCGTCCTGAATGGCGATATCGGTCAGGGTATCGTCGACGAGGCGCGCACGGCGCAGGAGTAAATCAAACATGGGTCTCTCCTGTTAAAGCGGGCGCTCGCGCGCCCGCAGGACTTAACCAATTGCAATCGGGAAAAGGGAGCCGAGGATCATCGCGCCAAGGATGGCGCCGCCGGTGATCGGCTTCTGCCAGATGTAAAACAGCAGGGCGCCCACCAGAGAACCGATACCGATAGGAATCGATGCGGTCATCGCGCTGAGGATAATCAGCGGCCCGAGGAAGCGGCCGGAGGCGTTGCCCGCCCCCATCATGACGTCGGCACCGTAGGTGGAGTCGCTCTGATTGATGGTGAACTTACGCGCCAGGATGATGATGTAGCCGACGGCGAGGCCCAGCGCCAGGCCGGTAGCCAGCGAGGCGGCAAAGTTGGCCACCGGGAAGACGAAGCCCGCGCCCAGCAGCAGCGCCGGCACGCCGAGGCCGATACCGGTCTGAATCGCGCCGCCGATATCAAGGATACCCACCAGCGAGCCTTCAATGATGCGCGCAAACAGGAAGCTGGCGCCAAACGCCGCGACCGCCCCGTAGGCGCCGGTATCAATGCCCGCTTTCAGCATCGCCACGAAGGCCACTTCGTTAAACGCGCCGATGCCGTAGAGATAGTACATGTGTGTCCCGGCGAAGACGCCGGAGGAGAGCAGGCCAACGAAGATCGGGAACGACCAGTCGGCATACCAAAAACCTTTATTCTGTTCCATTTAGAGGCTCCTGTTATTTGCCGCTGAGCGAGTTGTGAATCAGATCCAGCCAGTTCGGTACGCCCAGGTGGAAGGATTCCAGGGTCTTAATATCGAAGCCGCGGAAGAAGGCGCTCAGCACGAACAGCGCAACAATGGCGGACATCATCACTTTGGTGACGCGGTGCCAGCCGCTCTCTTCGACGCCCTTACCGATCAGGATGCCCAGCACCAGACCCGGAACGGCGTTACCCATAATCAGCTGCGCGGCGCCGCCGAAAATGGTGGCCCAAAAGCCCGACTTTTTCCCGGCATCGATAGCCGCCAGCCAGAAGATAACCGGCATCACCGTGTTAACCAGCAGGTTAGCGGCGGGAACCAGGACCTTAACGGCGGTAACCTGCAGCGCTTCCGGCACGGAAGAGGCGGTCAGGTTAAGGAAGGAGACCACGAACATGCCGATAACGCCGCAGGCAATCGCCATCTTCTTCGGATCGTGCAGCGTCTCGCCGACGTTGCGGTTTTTCAGCATCAGCGCGGCGGCGCCCCAGTTAGGGATGATGCGGTGATCGACGTCCTGGGTGAAGGAGCCTGCTGCGACGGAAGAGGCCCAGGCGTTAAAGAAGAAGCCGAGGCCAAAGGAGAAGTGGGAAGCCGGATCGCCTTCACAGGAGTTCAGCTCGCCCAACGTACGAAATGCACCCATCCCTTGCGTGGTGGGCGCATGAAACATACGTGCCGCTCCGGCGCCCACGCCGACGCCAACCAGGCCGCCGATAATGAGCGATTTTATTAAAATTATCAGGAACATAGTTTAACCCTATGGTGAAAATCAGGTTTGCGTGACGAAATCCACTTTATCGAGATTAATGGCGGTCACGTTGACGGTGACGTTCAGCTCCACGCTGTAGGTCCGTCGTTCACGGCGCAAAAAGAAGAATAAAAAAGCTTCTTTGCGCACCGCTTCACGCGCATGAACAACCTCCACATCCTGTGGCTCAATACGCAGTAAGATGTGCGGCGAGGTTTTCATCACCGCCGCCTGCACGTGGTTCAGGGCATCGGCGAACGCCCTTGTCTTGCTCTCGCCTTTGCCCGTAACGCTCACCGTGGTGGTGAATTGCTCTTTCATACTCAGGCGCCGTATTTCTTTTTCCAGGCTTCTACCAGGCGCTCGCCCAGCTCTTCTTTATCCATAAAGCCAAAGCCCAGAACGTTGTAGCCTTCGTTGATGGCGGTGACGCCTTCGTCAACGGAACGCATACCGTATTTCGCTTTGTAGCCATGTTTGTTTTGCGCGGTGATGGCGCCTGCGCCGCCGCTGCCGCAGAAGGAGATGCCGAAGGTGGCGTTCTCTGCTTTCATCACGTCGCCCAGCTTCATATCAGCGGCAACGCCCGGTACCACGACTGCACGAGCTCCGGCTTTTTCCGCGCCGGCGGCAACTTTCTGTCCTTTACCCAGGCGATCGCCAATTACTACGGTGATTTGTTCCATTTTTTAGCTCCTTACAGGTTTTCTTTTGCGACTTCGAAGTGGACGGACAGCAGCCAGGACTCTTCTTCTGGCAGGTTGCCGAATTGCGCGACCACTTCGCGGGCCAGCATCATTGAATCTTGTGAAATCTCTTCAAACAGGCTGGCATCCACTTCCGGCAGCGGCTCGCCGCTAATTGACCGGTGGGCCATGGCCCGCACGTGGGAGGTCAGCATCTGCTCCTGGACGGCGTTGGGGATGATGTTACGGCGACCTAGCAGGGTATAAACCTGCTGCAGCATCTTCTCAGCCAGCTGCTCGGTTTGCGTTGCCTGCTCCCCTACGTCGTGTGTTACCGCTCCGTTATTCACTTGTCTTACCCCGTTGATGTCTCTGGGGACAAAACTAACGCCGGGGGTGAGGAGTTTGTAGCGAGTTGTTTTCCACTTCGAAGTGGAAAGGCCGCCGGACGATGCGATCCATTGCACAGAATTGGCCTAAATCTGCCGTTTTCGGCAAAAGAGCGTGAGGAGAGTCACAAGAACGTCATTAAATTAGCGTGCGCAAGCGGCCGAAACGGCGGCAGAGAAGAGCGGGAAAATGTGACAGGGAATGGGTTTTATGCAAAGACGTCGTGCAGGAGGTATCGGCTGATACCTCCTGGAAAAGATCTTAACGATACTTCTGGTGGTAGGTGTTACGGGTGGTTTTGAACGCTTCCGCAGCGGCCTGCGCCTCTTTGACCTTGCCTTCATTGGCCAGCTTCAGGGCGCCGTCAATCTGGCCGATCAGGATATCGAGGCCGTGGCGATAGTCCTTCATCTCCGCGCTGTCCGCCGCCTTGCCTTCCAGCTTCGGCGGGGTCTCTTTCTGCGCATCGGCGGCGGCGTCGCGCATCTTCGTCAGCGCCGCTTTCAGCTCGCCGGCATCCGCGGTCTTCTGCACCACCTGCAGGTTCTGCGCGATGGTATCCATATCCTCGCCCAGATCGGCGGCAAACGCCGACGCTGAACCCATCGCCAGGGCTGAGACAGCCAGCGCTGCTAACAGTTTTTTACGCATTGCTCACTTCCTTTTTTATTATTTAAGCACAAGGAAAAGGCGCCACTCGGGCGCCCTTCTATACCCGCTATTCCTCAGGCCGTGGCCTGAATAATCCGGTATAACACGCCGTTATTGCCCGGCGATTTTCATCTCTGGCAGCAGCACGGAACCACACTGGATGTTGCTGCGCATTTCGATATCGTCGGCGACGGTCACGATATTACGCCACATATCTTTCAGATTTCCGGCGATGGTGATTTCGCTTACCGGATACTGAATTTCGCCATTCTCGACCCAGAAACCGGATGCGCCGCGCGAGTAATCGCCGGTCACGCCGCTGACACCCTGCCCCATCAGTTCGGTGACGACAAGCCCGGTGCCCATCTCTTTAAGCAACTTTTCAAAACTCAGGCCGCGGCCGTTGATTCGCCAGTTGTGGATGCCGCCCGCGTGTCCGGTGCTCTTCATGCCCAGCTTGCGCGCCGAGTAGTTGGTCAGCAGCCACTGCGTCAGAATGCCGTCCTTAATGATGTCGCGACGCTCCGTACGCACGCCTTCGCTGTCGAACGGCGTTGAGGCCAGCCCTTTCAGCAGATGCGGATGCTCCTCAACGGTCAGCCAGTCCGGCAGGATCTGGGTGCCGAGGGCGTCAAGCAGGAAGGTCGATTTACGGTACACCGCGCCGCCGGCAATCGCGCCGACCAGGTGACCAAACAGCCCGGTCGCCACTTCGTTGGCAAAAATTACCGGCGCCTTCATGGTCGAGAGCTTGCGCGGCGCCAGGCGCGAAAGGGTGCGGCGGGCGCACTCGCCGCCCACCCACTCCGGCGACGCTAAATCTTCGATCGCGCGGCCGATGGTATAGGCGTAATCACGCTCCATATCGCCGTTTTCTTCCGCGATAACGCAGCTGGACAGCGAATGGCGGGTTGAGCAGTAGCCCTGCAGCATGCCGTGGCTGTTGCCGAACACCTTGATGCCGTAGTGGCTGTTGAAGCTGCCGCCTTCGGTATTGGTGATGCGTTCATCGGCCTGCAGCGCCACCTGTTCAGCGCGGGCGGCCAGCTCGATGGCCCGATCCGGCGTCACTTCCGCCGGGTGGAACAGGTCAAGATCCGGAGCGTCAAAGGCCAGCAGCTCTTTATCGGCAACGCCGGCAAACGGGTCCGGCGAGGTATAGCGGGCAATATCCAGCGCCGCCTGCACCGTGCGGGCAATCGCCTGCGGGCTAAGATCGGTTGAGGAGGCGCTGCCCTTGCGATGCTGATGATAAACGGTGATGCCTAAGGCACCATCGCTGTTGAATTCTACGTTCTCCACCTCGCCGTAGCGGGTGCTGACGCTGATGCCGGTGGTTTTGCTGACGGAGACTTCAGCCCCGTCTGATTTACCTGCCGCCAGGTCCAGCGCCGTGGTCACGGCCTCTTCCAGCGCCTTACGCTGCTGTGCAACTTGAGAGATGACTTTCATCGCTAATGCCATAATGTAGGAAGGAGTTATTTGAAGTCTAACAGAGAACCGTTTTTCAGTGCGCGCCTTAACTGGTAACATTAGCCTCTTTTTTAAGGAGCCTGAGATGACAAAGCAGCCCGATGACTGGCTCGACGACGTTCCCGGTGATGACGTCGAAGATGAAGACGATGAAATTATCTGGGTCAGTAAAAGTGAAATTAAGCGTGACGCCGAAGAACTGAAGCGTCTTGGCGCGGAAATGGTTGAGCTGGGGAAAAACGCGCTGGATAAAATCCCGCTCGATACCGACCTGCGCGACGCCATTGAACTTGCCCAACGGATCAAAAAAGAGGGCCGCCGCCGCCAGATGCAGCTGATTGGCAAAATGCTGCGCAGCCGCGACGTTGAGCCGATTCGCCAGGCGCTGGACAAGCTGAAGAACCGCCACAACCAGCAGGTTGCGCTGTTCCATAAGCTGGAGATGATCCGCGACCGCCTGATTGCCGATGGCGATGACGCGGTGCCGGAAGTGCTGAACCTGTGGCCAGAAGCTGACCGTCAGCAGCTGCGTTCGCTTATCCGTAACGCGCAAAAAGAGAAAGAAGGCAACAAGCCGCCGAAGTCCGCGCGCCTGATCTTCCAGTATCTGCGTGAGCTGGCCGAAGGCGAAAGCTAATTTAGCTCCCGCCCGCCTGGCTTTCCCGCAGGCGGCGCGTCTGTCCGGGCTACCTGATAACGTTTAACCTGTAGCCCGGCATGCGTGCGCATTGCCGGGAAGGCTGGCTCTCCCCGCGCCGCCCGCAGGGTCTCTCCCGCTATCGCCGCCGTCAGGCCGTCCTGAGTTATGTTCAGCGCCTTTCAGCTTTTTTTGCTCCTGTTTTTCCCCTGTTTTGCCCCTGTTTTGCTTCTCTTTGCCTTCTCTTTTGCTCCCTGCTGCTTGCCTGCATTTTTATCCTGCCTGTACGCCGTTTTGCCGGGCGTCAGCAGACGTGACTTTTTTGCTGCCTCAGCCGGCAATAAAAGCTGAATCGTTAAAGCTAATAATGCATGAACTCACAATTTTAGTGGTAACAATAACAACACATTGCATTAAAATAGGACTTGAATCGCAGTTAAAAACAGCAAATCGCGCATATTCTCACCAGGTGAGGCACTTCACATTTTCATCATCCGCTAACTATTAGATTCCCTTCATTGATAACAATATCGATTCAGCAAAAAGAGACGAAAAATGAAAAAAATAGTAGCGTTGACGGCAGTAGCGATGATGATTTCTGGGCAAGTCGCGGCAAAAACCTGGGTGCTGACAAGCGCTGAAAGCAGTACAGAGAAAGGAAACTGGCAGGTAAGCAGCGATCAGCTGAAGATAAAAGATCGCCATTTCAGCATCGAACAAAAAGTGCTCCACGGCGGCAAGCAGGAGGGGAGTAAAGTTATCGTGATTCGCAGCCAGGACGGCCTGACTATCGCCCTCAGCCCGACTCGCGGCATGAATTTACTCAAAATCGAAGGTTTCGGCACGCGGATGGGCTGGGACTCGCCGGTCAAAGAGGTGGTTAACCCGGCCTTTATTAATCTGGAAAGCCGCAACGGGCTGGGCTGGCTGGAAGGTTTCAATGAGATGATGGTGCGCTGCGGCTACGAATGGACCGGTCATCCGGTCACCGCCGACGGGCAGATTTACACCCTGCACGGCAAAGCCGGGAACACGCCGGCCTCGCAGGTTGAGGTCGAGGTTGCCGATAGCGCGCCGTATGAAATTCGCATTCGCGGGCTGGTGAAGGAGAGCACCTTCAAGAAGGCCGATCTGCAGACCATGACCGAGCTGCGCTACGTGCCGGGCAGCAACAGCTTCAGCCTGCACGATGTCTTAACCAACCATGCCGATTATCCGCATGATTATCAGATAATCTACCACAGCAATTTCGGTACGCCGATTCTCGAAGAAGGCGCGCGTTTCCTTGCGCCGATGGCCAGCATCAGCCCGT
Organism: Klebsiella sp. Ech2A; assembly: GCF_030078455.1. Classification (NCBI taxonomy): domain Bacteria; kingdom Pseudomonadati; phylum Pseudomonadota; class Gammaproteobacteria; order Enterobacterales; family Enterobacteriaceae; genus Klebsiella; species Klebsiella sp. Ech2A. The sequence continues at coordinate 70,635 of NZ_JAQGFU010000001.1, forward strand.
TCAACGACTATGCCAAAGCCGGTTTGAAAACGTGGCAAACCTATGCCGGCCCGACCAAAGACTTTGACGAGATGGTGTTTAACATTCAGCCGCTCGCCGATGACAATCACCAAACGCTGGCGGCAGTGGTTAACAAGGCTGGCGATAAAGGCGCGTCAATTCAGTTTGATACCCGCCAGCTGCCGGTCCTGACGCTGTGGAAAAACACCGATAGCCAAAAACAGGGCTATGTTACCGGCATCGAGCCAGGCACCAGCTATGCCTATCCGGTGACCATTGAGCGCGAGCAGAAACGCGTGAAGCAGCTGCAGCCGGGCGCCAGCGCACAGTTTGATCTGACCTATACCCTGCTGCACAACAATAAACAGGTTGCCGACGTTGAGCAGAGGATTGCAGCGATCCAGGGCGACGCGAAGGTTGCGGAAAACGACGCGCCGATCGCCAAAGAGTAACCTCCGGCCGGCGCTGCTCCCGGGCTTAGGGCTGAGGCCGCGCCGGCACCGCACATCCCCTTCCCGGCGCCAGCGCCGGGATATCGGTTTAGGCCATCACCACCTGGCGCAGCTGCTGCGCAAAGCGCCGGTACTGCGCCTCGTCAATCGCCTGCGGGTAGCTCAGCACCATCAGCGCATGATCGGCGATGCCGTAATGATAGGTCGGGTGACGATGTGGCCACGGGTTGTCGCTAAAGCCCATCGCGGCGTAAAACTGCAGCCGCCGGCGGGCGATTTCCGTGGTCAGCGGATCGATCTCGAGGATGGTCAGCGGCGCACGCTCCAGTATTTCCGCCAGCAGGCGCTTGCCGTAGCCGCGCGAGCGCAGGCCGTCGTCAATCGCCAGATGTTCAATGTAGCCATAGCCCGCAAACTGCCAGCTGCCGCTCAGCCCGATAAACTCGCCGTCATCAAACCACGCCTCCAGCGCATAGTGCGGGTCGCGCAGCGCGCGCTGTTTAGCCAGCGGCTCGCGCTGCTCGTGCCAGGGAAAAGCCTTGACGTACAGCGCGTCGAGCGCGGGAAAGTGCGGAGAATCGGTCGAAGTCAGTTTTTCAGAAGTGAGCATGACAAAATCCAGGATGGCAAAAAAGTCTGCCCTCGCGCGGAGGGCAGAGAGACGATCGTCGGAACTACTCTGCCGCAACCGCCTTGCTGGCCAGCTTATCCAGCAGCTTCTGATGAATGCCGCCGAAGCCGCCGTTGCTCATCACCAGAATGTGGTCGCCCGGATGGGCGGTTTTGATGATCATATCCACCAGCACGTCGACATCGGCGCTCCAGTGGGCGGGCTGCACGCAGGCTTCAGCCACCTCGGCGACCTGCCACGGAATATGCTGCGGCTGAAGCAGGAACACTTCGTCCGCGCGGCCCAGCGACGGCGCCAGATCGTCTTTGCAGACGCCCATTTTCATGGTGTTCGAGCGCGGTTCGAGCACCGCCAAAATGCGGGCGGTGCCGCCAACCTTGCCGCGCAGCGCCTGCAGCGTCGCCAGGATCGCCGTCGGGTGGTGGGCAAAATCGTCGTACACGGTGACGCCGTTCGCTTCGCCGCGCAGCTCAAGGCGGCGGCGGGCGTTGATAAAGCTGCCCAGGGCGTTGGCGGCGTCCGCCGGCACTACGCCGACGTGGCGGGCGGCGGCAATCGCCATCAGGCCGTTGTGCATATTATGCTCGCCGACCAGCGCCCACTTCACTTCCCCGACCTTCTCGCCGTCAAGCCAGACTTCCCACTGCGAGGCGTCGGCGTTGAGCTTCTTCGCCTGCCAGTGGCCCTGCTCGCCGACCAGCTCCTGCTCGCTCCAGCAGCCCATCGCCATGGTCTGCTTCAGATTGATGTCGTTTTCCGGCAGGATAATTTTGCCCTGGCCCGGGACAATGCGCACCAGGTGATGGAACTGCTTCTGGATAGCCTTCAGGTCGTCAAAGATATCCGCGTGATCGAACTCAAGGTTATTGAGGATCAGGGTTCGCGGGCAGTAGTGAACAAACTTCGAACGCTTATCAAAGAAAGCGCAGTCATATTCATCCGCTTCGATAACAAAGAACGGGCTGTCGCCCAGGCGCGCGGAAACCTCGAAATTGCCCGGCACGCCGCCGATCACAAAGCCCGGCTGATAGCCGCAGGCTTCGAGGATCCAGGTTGCCATGCCGGCGGTCGTCGTTTTACCGTGGGTGCCGGCTACCGCCACAACCCAGCGATCGCGCAGGACGAAATCATGCAGCCACTGCGGGCCGGACATGTACGGAATGTTGTTTTCCAGCACCGCTTCGACGCACGGATTGCCGCGGGTCATCGCGTTACCGATGATCACCAGGTCCGGCCGAGGCTCCAGCTGGCTGGCGTCATATCCTTGAATTAGATCGATCCCCTGGTTTTCCAGCAGGGTGCTCATCGGCGGATAAACGTTAGCATCCGACCCCGTTACCTCATGACCGAGGGAACGCGCCAGCATCGCCAGCCCCCCCATAAACGTGCCACAGATACCTAAAATATGAATGCGCATTCGTCACTTCCCTCTTTAATCTGGCGCACATTTTACCCTTATGTTCGGCATCAGAGAAATGCATTTCAGGCGAATCCGTTTTTTGCTGGCGCGATTCACCTGTGCGTATTTTTTTTATTCTTTGTTAAGATTGTTGCGTTCGTTTTACTTCACATAAACATGCAGGGAACGGGTTATGAAAACGTTAGGTGAATTTATTGTCGAAAAGCAGCACGAGTTCTCCCACGCAACCGGCGAGCTAACTGCTTTGTTGTCGGCGATAAAACTAGGCGCCAAGATCATCCACCGCGATATCAACAAGGCCGGTCTGGTCGATATCCTGGGTGCCAGCGGTGCTGAAAACGTGCAGGGCGAGGTGCAGCAAAAACTCGACCTGTTCGCCAATGAAAAATTGAAGGCCGCACTGCGAGCGCGCGATATTGTTGCCGGGATCGCCTCTGAAGAAGAAGACGAAATCGTCGTCTTTGAAGGCTGCGAACACGCAAAATACGTGGTGCTCATGGACCCGCTGGATGGTTCCTCTAACATCGACGTTAACGTCTCTGTCGGGACTATCTTCTCCATCTACCGTCGCATAACCCCGGTCGGCACGCCGGTCACCGTTGAAGATTTCCTGCAGCCGGGCAGTAAACAGGTCGCCGCAGGCTACGTGGTTTACGGCTCCTCCACGATGCTGGTTTATACCACCGGCTGCGGCGTGCACGCCTTCACCTACGATCCTTCTCTTGGCGTATTCTGCCTCTCCCAGGAGCGCATGCGCTTCCCGGAGAAAGGCAATACCTACTCCATCAACGAAGGCAACTACATCAAATTCCCGCTGGGCGTGAAGAAGTACATTAAGTTTTGCCAGGAAGAGGATGTCGGAACCCAGCGCCCCTACACCTCGCGCTATATCGGCTCACTGGTAGCGGATTTCCACCGCAATCTGCTGAAAGGCGGCATTTATCTCTACCCAAGCACCGCCAGCCACCCGGACGGCAAGCTGCGCCTGCTGTACGAATGCAACCCGATGGCGTTCCTCGCCGAGCAGGCGGGCGGTAGGGCCAGCGACGGTAAAGAGCGTATTCTCGATATCGTCCCGGTTAGCCTGCACCAGCGCCGCTCCTTCTTCGTCGGCAACAACCATATGGTTGAAGACGTTGAAAACCTGATTAAAGAGTTCCCGGACGCGTAACGCCTCTGGCTTCCCCTCTCGCCCGGCGAGAGGGGATCTTTCTTATGCTAGCTCACCCGCGATACCGGCGAGTTCTGGCGGTTTTCCCACAGCACCGTCAGCCCGCGCTGCAGCGCAATAAAGATAAACAGCAGAATGCCTATCGCAATTTTCGTCCACCACGAGCTGAGCGTGCCGTCGAAGTTGATGTAGGTCTGAATCAGCCCCTGAATCGCCACCCCGAACAGCGTGCCTAATACCGTGCCGACGCCGCCGCTGAGCAGCGTGCCGCCAATCACCACTGACGCAATCGCGTCCAGCTCAACGCCAACTCCGGCCAGCGCGTAACCGGCCTGGGTATAAATAGAAAAAACGATCCCCGCCAGCGTCGCCAGCCCGGTCGAGAGCATGTAGATGCGGATGGTGGTCCCACGCGTCGAAATGCCCATCAGGTTCGCCGAGACGGCGCTGCCGCCCATGGCGTACACCTGATTGCCAAAGCGGGTGCGGTGAGCCATAAAAATGCCCGCCACCACCACCAGCAGCATCAGCAGCCCCATCGCGCTCAGGCGACCGCCGCCGGGAATGGTCCACGCCAGCCCGGAGAGCGTGTCATACACCGGATGATCGATAGGGATGGACTCTTCAGAGACGAGGTAGCTCACGCCGCGCAGGAAGAACATCCCGGCGAGGGTAATAATAAACGCCGGGATCTTCAGCGTATCGATAAGCCAGCCCATCAGCGCGCCAAACGCGCAGCCCATTACCAACACCAGCGGGAACGCCAGCAGCGGCGTAATTCCCCAGACGCCAATCGCTTTTGCGAGGAACACGCCGGTGAAGGCGATGACCGACCCGACTGAGAGGTCGATGCCGCCGGAGAGGATGACGAAGGTCATCCCCACGGCGATGATGCCAAGAAAGGCGTTATCGGTGAGGATATTGCAGATCACCCGCGTCGAGGCGAAGCCGGGAAACTGGGTCAGGCAATAGAGGTAGCCCAGCACGAATACGGCAAGGGTAATCATCAACGGCAAGTTACGTTTTATCACGGCCGCGCACTCCTTTCAGTAAGCTGATAAAGCGCGGCGACTGAACGATCAGTACGCACAGCACCACCACCGCTTTCACTACCTGGTTTAACTCCGGCGGGAAACCCGACAGCAGGATCCCGGTGTTCATCCCCTGGATAATCAGCGCGCCGATCACCGAGAGCAGCAGGTTAAAGCGCCCGCCCATCAGCGATCCGCCGCCGATCACCACCGCGAGGATGGCGTCCAGCTCCAGCCACAGCCCGGCGTTGTTGGCATCGGCGCCGCGAATATCCGCCGCCACGATGATCCCGGCTATCCCCGCGCACACGCCGCTGAGCACGTAGGCCAGCATCACGACGATGCGGGTGTTGACCCCGGCATTTTTCGCCGCCCGAATGTTGATCCCGACCGCTTCAATAAACATCCCCAGCGCGGTTTTGCGGGTGAACAGCCAGAACAGCAGCAGCGTGGCGGCTGCAATCAGCACCGGCGTCGGCAGCAGCAGCAGCGAGCCGCTGCCGAGCCACGCCAGAGGCGGCGAGTCAAAGGTGACAATCTGCCCGGAGGTGATCAGCTGCGCGACGCCGCGCCCGGCCACCATCAGGATCAGCGTGGCCACGAACGGCTGAATCTTCAGCACCGCCACCAGGATGCCGTTCCATAGCCCGGCCAGCGCGCCCGCGCCCAGCGAGGCCAGCAGCACCACCGGCAGGCTATGCCCGGCAACGGTCATCGAGGCGGCGGTCGCGCCGGCAATCGCCATCACCGCGCCGACCGACAGGTCAATCCCGCCGGTAGCGATAACCAGCGTCATGCCAATCGCCAGCAGCGCGACCGGCGCCGCGCGGTTAAGAATATCGATGGGGCTACCGAACAGGCGCCCCTCCTGGAGGGCAATCTGGAAAAAGTGCGGCGCCACCAGGCTGTCGACGGCCAGCACCAGCAGCAGCGCAATGATTTGCGGCATACCCTTCGGCCAGCTGAAGCGACGCTTCGTTTGGCCGGTTTGCGGAAGAGACCCTGGCATCATGATTTACTCCTATGCCGCAATAGCGTTCATGATCGCCGGAACGGAGAGCTCCCCGAGCGGGATCTCCGCCACCTGCTTGCGATCGCGCATAATAATGACCCGATCGGCATAGCCCACCAGCTCTTCCAGCTCTGACGAAATGACCAGCAGCGCCAGGCCATCAGCGCACAGGGTTTCAATCAGGCGGATAATTTCGGCGTGGGCGCCAACGTCTATCCCGCGGGTCGGCTCATCGAGGATCAAAAATTGGGGTTTGGTGAGCAGCCAGCGGGAAAGCAGCACCTTCTGCTGATTGCCGCCGGAAAGAAATTCGATCGGCTGCTCGGCGCTGGGGGTGCGGATACCCAGCTGGCGGATAAAGCGTTCGGCTATTTCATTCTGCTCACGCCGGGAAATCGGACGCAGCCAGCCGCGCTGGGCCTGCAGGGCCAGGACGATGTTCTCCCGCACCGACGCCGCGGCGATAATGCCGTCGGTTTTTCGGTCTTCCGGGCAAAAGCCGATCCCGAGGATGGAGGCCTGATGCGGCGAGCGCAGCGTCTGCGGCTTGCCTTTAATCCACGCTTTGCCGCTATCGGCCGGCTTGATGCCAAAAATCACCTCCGCCGTTTCGGTGCGTCCGGAGCCCAGCAGCCCCGCCAGGCCGACGATTTCGCCGGGGCGGACCTCGAGGTCGAACGGCGCGATGGTGCCCTTTTTACCAAATCCTTCAAAGGCAGCGATCGGCTTGTCGCTCAGCAGGGTGCGGCCCGCGCGCTGTAGCGCGTTGTGCTCCAGCTCGCGGCCCAGCATCATTTTCACCAGCTCAATCTGCGGCAGTTCGCGAGTTTCCCGGCAGCCGACGAAGCCGCCGTTGCGCAGGACGGTGATCCGATCGCTCACGGCATACACCTGATCGAGAAAGTGGGTAACAAAAATCAGGCTGACGCCGCTGTCGCGCAGCTGGCGCATCAGGGTGAAGAGCATCTCCACCTCCTGGGTATCCAGGCTGGCGGTAGGCTCATCGAGGATCAGCACCCTGGCCGACAGGTCGATGGCGCGGCAGATAGCAACAATCTGCTGCATCGCCACGGAAAAGCGGTTAAGCGGTTCACGAACGTCAAGGGAGAAGCCGTAGGAGGCCATCAGATCGGTGGCGCGCTTTTCCATCTCTTTGCGCCGCAGCAGGCCAAAGCGGCGGGGCTCGCGGCCGATAAACAGATTGTCCGCCACCGACATATTCGGCAGCAGGTTCACTTCCTGGTAGACGGTACCGATGCCCAGCTGCTGCGCGTGGGCGGTATTTTTCGGCGCGATGGCCTGGCCCTCAAGCCAGATAGTGCCGCGATCGGCGTGATAAACGCCGGTGAGCGCTTTGATCAGGGTCGATTTCCCCGCGCCGTTTTCACCCAGCAGGGCCATGATCTCACCGCGCCGCAGGCTAAAATCGACGTTATCCAGCGCCTTAACGCCGGGAAAAAATTTGCTCAGTCCCTCGGTACGAAGGATCTCCTGGTGTACTTCGCCGTTCATGGTTTCCCCTCCCCTAACCCTCTCCCCACCGGGGAGAGGGAACTAAACCGAGCGTCCTGATGGCCTACGCTCACTCAATAGCCCATGTTTTTCTTCTTCTCTAACTCTTCTTTCGCCGTATCCGGCAGGTAGAGCGTCGATTTGGTGATGGTCAGCTTCTCAGGCAGGGTGCCGTCTTTCTTGAATTTCTCCAGCGCATCAAACGCCGGCCCGGCCATATTTGGCGTCAGCTCGACGCTGGCGTTAGCTTCGCCGGCGATCATCGCTTTGTAGATATCCGGTACGCCGTCTATCGAGCCGGTCAGAATATCTTTGCCCGGCTTCAGCCCGGCCTCTTTAATTGCCTGGATGGCGCCGATGACCATATCGTCGTTATGGGCGTAAACCATGCAGATGTTCTTGCCGTTGTTTTCCGCTTTGATGAAGCTCTCCATAACCTCTTTCCCCTTACTGCGGGTAAAGTCGCCGGACTGGGAGCGGATAATCTTGATGTTCGAGGCCTTAGCGATGGCGTCAGCGAAGCCTTTTTTGCGGTCAATGGCGACGCTGGCCCCGACGGTGCCCTGCAGCTCAACGACGTTGCACGGCTTGCCGTCGACGGTTTTCACCAGCCAGTCGCCAATCAGCTGGCCTTCCAGCACGTTATTGGCGGTGACGGTGGTCATGTAGAGATCTTTGTCTTTTACATCAATGGAGCGGTCGAGCAGGAAGACCGGGATTTTGGCCTCTTTGGCCTCCTTCAGCACCGGCTCCCATCCCGTCGCCACGACCGGGGCGATAAAGATGGCGTCGACGCCCTGCGCAATGAAGGAGCGCACGGCTTTAATCTGGTTCTCCTGCTTTTGCTGGCCGTCGGCAATCTTCAGAGTAATACCGCGCTTAGCGGCCTCCTCCTTCGCAACGCTGGTTTCGGCCGCACGCCAGCCGGATTCAGACCCGACCTGCGAAAATCCTACGGTCAGAGGGGCAGCTATTGCCATAGATGACATAGCTGCGGAAACTGCTGTGACAAGAAGTAAGCGCTTCCACATAAGGCGATCCTCGTAGGGTTATTGTTAGTGAAATCGTTATCTGCGGACAAACTATAGACAATCAGAGATGTAACTGAATGCGTTACATCACACTTCGAAAAAGTAAACTAAATGTTAATTCATGCCGTTTATGGCAGCTTAGAGCGGATAAGGCTTTCGCAGCGATGCTACCATCGCCACTGATGGCGAAATTTTTAGCACTTTGATAAATCAATCACATGCAATGTAAACGGTTACATAAATTTATTCAGGATGTGGCTATGTTTATGGATTTTCAGGTTGTTTTGCGATGAAAAATGACGCCATCTTTCCGCCACCGGAAACAAAAGAAGCGAAGACATTCGATGTGAGTTGGCTATAATACCGGGCACTTGTTTGCTATACATTTTAAAGGAACAGACATGAGCTTACTCAACGTACCTGCGGGTAAAGATCTGCCGGAAGATATCTACGTCGTTATCGAGATCCCAGCGAACGCAGACCCAATCAAATACGAAGTCGACAAAGAGAGCGGTGCACTGTTCGTTGACCGCTTCATGTCCACCGCGATGTTCTATCCGTGCAACTACGGCTACATCAACCACACCCTGTCTCTGGACGGTGACCCGGTTGACGTGCTGGTCCCGACTCCGTATCCGCTGGAGCCAGGCTCAGTGATCCGCTGCCGTCCGGTTGGCGTACTGAAGATGACCGACGAATCCGGTGAAGATGCCAAGCTGGTTGCGGTACCGCACACCAAGCTGAGCAAAGAGTACGATCACATCAACGACGTGAACGACCTGCCGGAACTGCTGAAAGCCCAGATCACCCACTTCTTCGAGCACTACAAAGATCTGGAAAAAGGCAAGTGGGTTAAAGTTGACGGTTGGGACAATGCTGCTGCAGCGAAAGCTGAAATCATTGCTTCCTTCGAGCGCGCTGCGAAGAACTAAGTTCGCCTCTGCGTGAAGCCAGACCCTGAACGCCGCCTGCCGGCTAGTAAGGGTTTTTTTATGCCTGCAGTTTGCCTGCATCAGGCTAACGGGCGATAGCCATAAAAAACAACGCCACCCGAGGGTGGCGCTGTCGTTTTTAATACTGGTCTCTGTCTAACCAGTTACCGCTTTCTATCCGCGTAAATCCCTCAACCGGACGCTGATAGACATACATCCATGCGCCGCCATACGGCGTCTGGATAAGATGGCGCGCGTATTCGCCGCCTTTGGTACGCAGAGCATCCAGCTCGGCCAGCGTCGATGCGTCAATACGATAGACTTCACCATGTACCGTGCCTTCACCGGGCACCGCGCCTGGATAGTGGCCCAGGCTGTACAGCTGATAATCGTTGACACTATGGGCGCCCAGCCACTGAGCGTTGGTCATCCAGTGGCTGTTGCCTTGTTTGCGTCGTAAACTGCCGTAAACAAATATTCGCATTGCTAAAACTCAAACTGATAGAGCAAATCGAGAGCCTGGTCTACGCCAGACACCGCTTCCATATATAGCTTAGGCATCAGGCGATAGCGTAATGTCAGCGTCGCCAGGGAGTCGAAGATACCGACCCCGTATTTTACCTGCAGACCCGGCAGCACATAGCCGCTGACTACCACCTGGGAAGAGTCGCCTACCCCCTCGGTATCCAGCGCCAGATTGCTTACGCCAAACGTCTCGCCGATTTTACCCACAACCTGACCACTTTGTGCAACCCCCAGGCCAATAAGCATTGACGTCATTGCGGCGCTATCGCTCTGCCCGCTGCTCAATCCCTGGCCGCGCAGCAGATAAGAAAGCGCTTCCTGCTGCGACATGACCGGGTCGGAGAAGATCTCCGCCCGCGGCTGGTCGGCGGAGCCGGTGACGCGAACGCCGGCAATTACGTCGTCTTCTGTGGCATCCGGGTTGCGAATGGCTTCGATATTCAGCGAAGGCTGATCCGGCGGACCGGAGAACAGCAGCTCGCCTTTGCGGACGATCAGATCCTGACCGTAGGCGTGGAAGCGCCCTTCAGGAATATTGATCTGCCCGTTGAGGCCCAGACCCTGTTTATCCTGAGCAACTTTTAAATCGCCGGTCAGGCGCGCCTTCAGGCCAAACGCGCTGAGGCGAACGTTGTTACCGACATGGATAGTCAGGTTGCTGTTGATCGGGATACCGGCGCTCTGCGGCTTAATCGGCTGCAGGGAGTCGTTCAGCATCACCTCATCGGAAGAGACGCCGACCGCGCTCTCCGGCACGTCGTTAACCACAATACGCGCCCACGGAATATCGACGCTACCGTCAAGATTAAACAAGCTCGGCGTCGCGGTAAAGACCACGTCCGGCGAAACGTCCAGCCGCACCATCGGCGGTACCGTAATACGCACCCGGTTGCCCTTCGCCGCAATCTGCGCGCGCCAGTTGTCTATCTGGGTCCAGTCGGCGTTACCGCTCAGGCTAATCTGGCCCTGGCTTGTATTCACCGTGCCCTGCAGCGTCGAGCGAGTGCCGTTGAAGTTCATCGCCAGCTGGCTCGGCTGCATATCGAACGGCATAAAGTTACCGTCAATATCCACACCGTTCAGCTGCATCTGACCAAACAGCTGCGGATTTTTCACATCGCCGCCGAGGCGCAGGTTGGCGTTAAGCCGCCCTTCCGCCTTTTCCCCGCGCGAGAAGATCGGATTAATCATCGCCAGCGAGAAGTTATTGATGTTGATATTGCCGCCGAGATTGCGTCGGCCCTGCGGGTCGGTGACCTGAACCTGCCCGTCAAGCTGACCGTTATTGGTCAGGCGGATCAGCCAGCCGAGCTGCGCGCGGTTGTTGTGCAGATCGGCGGTGAGGTTCAGGGTATCGAAAGCCACCGGCAGCGGCGCATCGTTGACCGTCTGGGTCACCTTCACGTTGCGCCCGCTCAGCGTCACCTTGCCCTGCGGCAGCCCCTCTTTGGTGGTGTCCCAGCTCACGTCGGCGTTACCGCTAAATACGCCGCTGGCCTGGGTGGCTTCCGGCATAAACGGCTTGAGCATCGCGAGGTCGAAACGGTTGAGGTTGACGACCGCCCGTCCGCTCGCGCCCGCATCGATCGTCTGCGGCACGCAAAGCTCGGCGTTAGGGTTGGCCCAGCAGTGCGGCCCAATGCTGATTTTCTGCTCGCGGTTACGGTAGTCCAGCGCGATATTACGCGTCAGCGAAACCGGGCCCACCGGCGTCTGGAAGCGGGTATTGCTCAGCGTTCCTCTCCAGCGCTCCTCTTTGCGGTCAAAGCTTCCCGCCAGCGACAGCTGGCCGGATACCGGGTCGCCCTGCACCCTAAGCTGCAGGTCATGCTGCTTCTCATTCCCCTTCGCATTGAGCTGCACCAGGCTGATATTGACGCCCGGCTGGCTGATACGATCGATACGCACGTCGAGGTTGCCGGCAATCTGATCGCTGGATTTCACGTCGCCTTTGACGTTAACCTGGGCGATCGACAGCTCCTGCCAGCGCAGGGCGCGGGCGGTGATATCCGCCAGCAGCTGCGGCGCCTCCACGGTGCCGCGCACCTTCACCAGCCCTTTCGCCGTTCCGCCAAGGCCCGGCAGGGCGTTGTCGAGATGCGGGGCATCAATGGTGGCGTCGAGATCGAGATCTTTAACCCCCAGCTCACCCTTCACGTCGGCGCTGTTGGGACCTAACGCCAGGTGCAGGCCGGGAATTTTCCACTGCATATAGCTATTGCCCTGCAGGGAACCGCTGACATCAACCTTATTCTGCTTCACGTTACCGGTGATTTTCAGCTCCGGCACCGACATCTGCCAGCTGCCGCCGTAGAGGCTGCCCTGGGTTTTGATCAGACCGTTGAGCTTCGAAGGCCAGTCCGGAACCTCTTTGGCCGTGTTAATGCCGTCGAGGGTCAGCTCGCCGCGCCAGCTAATCGCCTGCTGCCAGTCGAGCAGCGCCTTTAGCTCGGTTTTCCCTTCCAGCGCGGCGACGGTCAGCTTATCAATATTCACCTGCTGTTCGTTGCCCTTAGCATTGAGGCTGATTTTCGCCGGCGGCAGGGATTGCCCCTTCACCGCGGTGCTCATCGCCAGGGCGTAGTCGGTCATCTTGCCGCTGAACGTCAGCTGCAGATCGTCGGCCTGGAACTGCTTTTCCCCGCTAAACGGCCAGTAGAGCTGCTTGCTTTTCAGTTCCATATTGAGCGGCAGCCCGGCTTCCGCCAGCTGCGTTTCGGCGCGCAGCGTCATCGCCACCGGGCCGGCTAAATCAACGCCAACCGTCAGCTTTTTACGCATCTCGCCGCCGACCTTCAGCTGGACCTTCTCGCCCTTGAGCGGGTCAATATTCAGCGCGCCGTTGAGGGTGATATCCACCGGCCAGCTGTCCTGCAGCTGCGCGCTGCCCGAGGCGGTGACTTTGCCCTGGTCGGAATCGACATCCAGCGTATCGAGCTTCATCTGCCCGTCAATGCTGCTGACCTTCAGCAGCAGGCTGTAGATGGTCATATCGGTATCGCCGGTGATCCGCAGCTGCTCGCCGCGGAACTCCTCGATATTGAGGTTGAGCGGCAGGTGGACATCGGCCATTTCCGGAAGCACCGGCTTCTCAAACAGCGCCTTCATCGTCTCGCCGAGCGGTTTCTCTTGCGGCTGCGGATCCTCTATCTTCGGCTCAACGATCTGCTCCTGCGCCACCTTCGCGACTTTCGGCAGCGCGATAAGCAGCCCCTGCAGCGACGTCGGCGTCAGAGTCAGGTTTTTCTCCTGCCAGCGCAGGCCGGTGGAGAAGTCGCGCACCGAGACGGCGGTATCATCAATTTTGACGTTAACGTTTTGCAGCGCGACGCGGCTTAGGGTGATGGGATACGGCGTGGAGAGATTCAGCGGCCCTGAATCTTCCTCTTCTGGCGGCGCGGAAGGCGGCATTTTTGCGGTATCGATAGCGACGTAGATATCGCGCAGCGAAATATCGTTGACGCACAGGCTGCTGTCCCACAGGCAGCGTAATTTGACCGCAAGATGGAACTGACCGGCGGTTACCGCCACGCCCGGCTGGGCAAAGCGCACGTTCTCCAGCGTCAGGTCACGCCAGCCGCCGGTGACCTTGCCGATCTCCAGGCCAGGTACCCAGCGGTCCGCCGCCTTCAGCACCAGGTGTAGGCCGCTGGTGGTGCCGACCAGGAAGCCAACCGTGCCCAGCAGCAGGACCAGAAAGAGCACGACCCCGAGGCTTATCTTCTTCCATAAACTCATAATTCAGGCCCCAGACCGATGTAAAACTGTAAACCGTGTTCGTCTTTATCGCCGACCGGAGCGGCGATATCCAGCTTGATCGGGCCGACCGGCGACTGCCAGCGCACGCCAACCCCGGCGCCGGTTTTGAAGTCGCTTCTGCGGATATCGCTGACCGCTTCACCGCCGTCGACAAACATCGCGCCCCACCATTTTCCGCTGACGTTGTACTGGTACTCCAGCGAGCCGGTGGCCAGCTTCGATGCACCAATCAGCTTGCCATCATCGTCTTTTGGCGAGATAGATTTGTATTTGTAGCCGCGAATGCTGCGGTCACCCCCGGCGAAGAAGCGCAGATCCGGCGGGACCTTGTCGAAATTATCGGCCTCAATCCAGCCGAGGTTACCGCGCACCACAAAACGGTGGCGATCGTAGAGGGTGCGGATCCACACTTCCTGCGCCTGGGCGACGACAAAGTTAATGTCCGAGCCCCACATGGTATTGGAGTAGTCCACCGAATAGCGCTGGGAATCGCCCCAGGTCGGCATCAGGCCGCCCCGCGAGCGGGTGCGGTTAACCGATACCCCGGGATAAATCAGCATGGTGGTATTGGTGACGTTAGCCTGGGTAAAGTGATCGAGGCTCCAGCGCAGGTTGATCGCGCGCTGCCAGCCGCTCGACATCTCCCAGAAACGCGACGCCCCGAGAGTGGTGGAGTCGGCTTTGGTATCGTTGAGATCCGTGCGCTTGAAGCCGCCCTGCATCAGGTAATACTGCTCCAGCGGGCTTTTCAACAGCGGAACCTTATAGCTGAAATCAACCTGCTGCTCCGGCGCGGAGAGGCTGAGGCTGGAGGTCAGGCTGTGGCCGTAGGAGTTCACCCACGGCTTTCTCCACGTCGCCTTCACCCGCGGCCCGACGTCGGTCGAATAGCCGACACCGGTTTCGACGGTATTCTCTTTGCGCGGTGCGACGACGCCCTTCAGGGGCAGAACTTTCGTTTTTCTGGATTTTTCAAACTCCGGCGCGACCACCACCGAGCTGAACCAGCCGGTGGCCGCCAGGCGGCGGTTTAGCTCCGCCAGATCCTCGGAGGTGTACTCATCCCCCTGCTTAAACGGCACCAGATTTTGCAAATATTCGTCGCGGATCTGCGATCCGCTGAAGGTCACGGCGCCGAAGCGATAACGCTCGCCGCTGTTGTAATCGATATCCCAGAAGGCCTGATGGCGATCGAGAGAAACCCCGAGCTGGCTTTTATTGAATTCACTATCAAAGTAGCCTTTGCGCAGCGCAACGCGGGTCAATGAGCTTTTAAAACCGTCGTAATCGCCGTGGTTCAGCACGGTGCCGATTGCCGGACGCGTTTTTAACAAATCCAGATAGTCACGGTCGGTTCGCGCGCCGCCGCGCAGGATCACGTCGGTGCCGCCAATACGCACCGGTTCGCCGGGCGTCACTTTGGCGATCAGCACCTGCCGCCCTTTTGCCGGCGGCGGACGTAAATCAAAATCGATCGTCGGTTCGTAGTAACCCAGCGCTTTCAGGCCTTCACGGATGGCATCATCAACGCGCGCGCGAAAGCGGCGATCCGGCGTGACTTCATCGCTTTGGATCGTCGACAGCCGGGCACGGACGTTTTTTTGCAGCTCCCCGGATAGCCCCTCAACCTGCAAACGCACGCTCGCGGCGCTAGCGACCCCGCTGACCAGCAAAAGGCTGGTGACACATAACTGGCGGATTTGTAGCACGTTTTCTCCTGAATATCCTTGTTTCCCCCCGAAGGAAACGAAAGCGCCGATCCCCGGCTTAACAAAACCCTAACAACTAAGGGTTGAAAAAGTGACGATAACCCAAATAATTCTTATGTTTAATCCAGACGTACCGATCGTGTTTATTGTGTAAAAAGACACGCATCGTTACAACCTTAACTACGACTTATGTTTCAGAGAGGCCAACCGTGAGTCTATTTGATAAAACGCATCTTGTCGCCCAGGCGGATGCGCTACCCGGACGCAACACCCCCATGCCGGTGGCAACGCTCCACGCCGTCAATGGCCACTCCATGACTAACGTTCCTGCGGGAATGGAAGTTGCGCTGCTGGCGATGGGCTGCTTTTGGGGAGTTGAGCGCCTGTTCTGGCAGCTGCCCGGCGTTTACAGCACCGCCGCAGGCTACACCGGCGGCTACACCCCTAACCCCACCTACCGCGAAGTCTGTTCCGGCGACACCGGCCACGCCGAGGCCGTACGCATCGTGTATGACCCGCAGGTCGTCAGCTATGAGCAGCTGCTGCAGGTATTCTGGGAAAACCACGACCCGGCTCAGGGAATGCAGCAGGGCAACGACCGCGGTACCCAGTATCGTTCGGCCATCTATCCGCTGACGCCGGAGCAGGATGCGGCCGCCAAAGCGAGCCTGGCGCGTTTTCAGGCGGCGATGCGCGACGCCAACGACCCGCGGCAGATCACCACCGAGATAGCCACGGCGAAGCCGTTCTACTATGCTGAAGACGACCACCAGCAGTATCTGCATAAAAATCCGTACGGATACTGCGGGATCGGCGGGATCGGCGTATGCCTGCCGCCACAGGCCTGATAGTGAATATTACCGGGGCGCACAATTAACGCTCTGGCGGCTTTACAGTACCTTACGCTATACTAGGCAGTGTTGTAGCCGGTCCAGTGCCTTCGGACCGGTTTTTTATGTATTCCACATTAGCGTTATCAACTTCCCTTCCGAGGATCTGGCCTCAACGGCTAGATAAACTATGTTAAACAGTATTTTAGTAATACTTTGTCTGATTGCCGTCAGCGCATTTTTTTCGATATCCGAAATCTCGCTGGCCGCCTCACGTAAAATCAAACTCAAACTGCTGGCCGATGATGGTCACGTGAACGCTCAGCGCGTTCTCAAAATGCAGGAAAACCCCGGGATGTTCTTCACCGTTGTGCAAATCGGCCTCAACGCGGTGGCGATTCTCGGCGGTATCGTCGGCGATGCGGCATTCTCCCCGGCCTTCAACGGCCTGTTAAGCCGCTATATGTCGCCGGAACTCTCCGAGCAGCTCAGCTTTATTATCTCCTTTACTCTGGTCACCAGCCTGTTCATCCTGTTTGCTGACCTGACCCCGAAACGCATCGGTATGATTGCACCAGAAGCCGTGGCTTTGCGCATCATCAACCCGATGCGCTTCTGCCTGATGGTGTTCCGCCCGCTGGTGTGGCTGTTCAACGGCATGGCCAACAATATTTTCCGGCTGTTCAAAATACCGATGGTGCGTAAAGACGACATCACCTCCGACGATATTTACGCGGTCGTTGAGGCCGGCGCCCTGGCCGGCGTGCTGCGTAAGCAGGAGCATGAGCTGATTGAGAACGTGTTCGAGCTGGAATCGCGTACCGTTCCGTCGTCGATGACCTCGCGTGAAAACGTGATCTGGTTCGATCTCCACGAAGACGAACAGAGCCTGAAGAACAAGGTTGCGGAGCATCCGCACTCCAAGTTCCTGGTCTGTAACGAAGATATCGACCATATCATCGGCTACGTGGACTCCAAGGATCTGCTGAATCGCGTGCTGGCGAATCAAAGCCTGGTGCTGACCGGCGGCGTGCAGATCCGCAATACGCTGATTGTCCCCGATACCCTGACGCTCTCCGAAGCGCTGGAAAGCTTCAAAACCGCCGGCGAAGACTTTGCGGTCATCATGAACGAATATGCGCTGGTGGTGGGGATTATTACCCTGAACGACGTCATGACCACCCTGATGGGCGATCTGGTTGGCCAGGGGCTGGAGGAGCAGATCGTCGCCCGCGATGAGAACTCGTGGCTGATTGACGGCGGTACGCCGATTGATGACGTGATGCGCGTGCTCGATATCGACGATTTCCCGCAGTCCGGCAACTATGAAACCATCGGCGGCTTTATGATGTTTATGCTGCGTAAAATCCCCAAGCGTACCGACGCGGTGAAATTCTCAGGCTACAAGTTTGAGGTGGTGGACATCGATAACTACCGCATCGATCAGCTGCTGGTCACCCGCATCGATAACAAGCCGACGGTGCTGGTACCGAAGCAGTCGGAAACGATGACAGGCGAAAAAGAGTCGGCATAATCGCCGCCTTCAGAAACACTAACGGCTCCTATCAGGAGCCGTTTTTCTTACCGTACAGCTATACCACTTTTCAGATTAAGCCATCTCTGTTTGCAGACGCAGAACCTGACGATTGACCTCGGACATCACAGAAAAATGCTGTTTGTCCTTTACCTTCGGGATAAGGATTTTGCCCTTATCAAACTCAAAAGCGCCAACATCCTTGATATATAACCGTCCACGGAACAGGATCTTCACGTACTTCGCCACTTGCAGCGGATTGTAGCGTTGGAAAATTTTCATTGTTGTCTCCTGCCAGGGTTACGCTCCTGTGGTGCCACACTTAGCCCACGAATCCAGAGCGCAAATTTTAATGCCCTGAAACTATAGTCCAGAACTTCTGTAATACCCAGCATGCATAAGTTTATTTACCTTTTGATGACATTAATTAAGAATTTTCTTTTCATACATACGTAGAAGTGAGTATAAGTCACCGATTTTATTCGAATATGTGCGTTAACACGCAATCTGGCACTCTGATTGCGTGTCATGCCGTTAAATCGCACTTATGCTTAAGCCAGACCAAGTGGTCGGATCACCTGTACATAATAAGGAAACATCATGACCCTACGTAAAATTCTGGCGGCCTCACTCCTTCTGCTTCCGCTGATCGCCTCGGCGCATAATTTTGTCGATGGCCAGCGCGTCGCGCCGGTTGGCATCGCCGACCGGGGAGAACTCATTCTGGATAATGATAAGTTTAGCTATAAAAACTGGAATAGCTCGCAGCTGGCAGGAAAAGTGCGCGTGATACAGCACATCGCCGGGCGCACCGCGGCAAAAGAGAAAAACGCCACGCTGATAGAGGCGATCAAGGCCGCGAAGCTGCCGCACGATCGCTATCAGACCACCACTATCGTCAACACCGATGACGCGATCCCGGGCTCAGGAGTGTTCGTGCGCAGCAGCATTGAGAGCAACAAGCAGCTCTACCCGTGGTCGCAGTTTATCGTCGATGATAACGGTCTGGCGCGTAAGGCGTGGCAGCTGCAGGAGAAGAGCTCGGCCATCGTGGTGCTGGATAAAGACGGCCGCGTTCAGTGGGCTAAAGACGGCGCGCTGACCCAGGATGAGGTGCAGCAGGTTGTCGCCCTGCTGCACAAGCTGCTCAGTAAATAGATACCCGGAAGCCGGGGTTGAGGAAGGATTCACGCGGCGTGTAGTCGAGCGTTCTGCCCTGCCAGTCGTGAACGTGCGCCCCGGCGGCAACCGCGACCGCATGACCTGCGGCGGTATCCCAGCTATTGGTCGGCCCGAAGCGCGGATAGAGCTGGGCCTGACCTTCCGCCACCAGGCAGAACTTCAGCGATGAGCCGATCGAGGTGGTTTGGTGTTCGCCAAGCTGCTCGAGGTACTCCTCCAGCTCCGGATCGTTGCCGTGGGAGCGGCTGATGACCACCAGCGGAGGCCGGGCGTCGCGAACCTGAATTTGCTTACGCCTGCCGCACTCCTCTTTCCAGGCCTTGCCGTTTTCCGCGCAGTACAGCACCTTCATCACCGGCGCATAGACCACGCCAAGCACCGGTTTGCCCTTCTCAATCAAGGCGATATTGACCGTGAACTCGCCGTTGCGCTTGATAAACTCTTTGGTGCCGTCCAGCGGATCCACCAGCCAGTAGCGCTCCCAGTGCTGGCGCACCTGCCACTCCTGGGGGTCTTCTTCAGACAGGATCGGGATATCGGGGGTCAGCGCCAGCAGGCCGCTCATAATGACTTTATGCGCCGCAATATCCGCCGCGGTGACCGGAGAATCATCCTTCTTGCTGGCGACGTCCATCGGCTGATTTCCATCATAGACTTCCATAATGGCATCGCCGGCGATCCGTGCAAGCTGACATACTTGTTCTAACATTCTCCACCTCATCTGGTTGCAGTGGCGTTAACTCGTTGTTTTATTTATATCGCATCGCTGCGAGTTGCGCTATCTGTGATAGCGATGACGGTTTCAATTGTCGTTTTTCTGGCATGATTCACAATTCTGTAAGCAACAGAATGTAAATACATTTTCTTCTGTGCCATTGCTCATAAAAAGGACGCCTCTGATGATTAAGTTTAGCGCAACGCTCCTGGCCACGCTGGTCGCTGCCAGCGTAAACGCGGCGACGGTCGATTTGCGGATCATGGAAACCACCGATCTGCACGGTAATATGATGGATTTTGATTATTACAAAGACGCCGCTACGGAAAAATTTGGCCTCGTGCGCACCGCCACGCTGATTGAAAAAGCCCGCCAGGAGGTGAAAAACAGCGTGCTGGTCGATAACGGCGACGTTATTCAGGGTAGTCCACTGGGCGATTATATGGCGGCGAAAGGTCTCAAAAGCGGCGATATTCACCCGGTTTATAAGGCCATGAACACGCTGGATTACGCCGTGGGCAACCTCGGCAACCACGAGTTTAACTACGGCCTCGATTTCCTGCACAAGGCCCTCTCCGGCGCGAAATTCCCCTACGTCAACGCCAACATTATCGACGTAAAAACCGGCCAGCCGATGTTCACCCCGTACCTGATTCAGGATACCAAAGTCGAGGATAGCGAGGGCAAAACGCAGACCTTGCGCATCGGCTATATCGGCTTCGTGCCGCCGCAAATCATGACCTGGGATAAAGCCAATCTCGCCGGCAAAGTGACCGTTAACGACATCACCGAAACCGCGCGCAAATTCGTTCCACAAATGCGCGAGAAAGGCGCGGACCTGGTGGTGGTTATCGCCCACTCGGGGCTCTCCGCCGATCCGTATCAGGTGATGGCGGAAAACTCGGTCTACTACCTCAGCCAGGTTCCGGGCGTTGATGCCATTATGTTCGGCCACGCGCACGCGGTATTCCCGGGGAAAGATTTCGCCAACATCAAGGGCGCGGATATCAAGCAGGGCACGCTTAACGGCGTTCCGGCCGTGATGCCCGGCATGTGGGGCGATCATCTCGGCGTCGTCGATCTGGTACTGAACAACGATGGCGGAAAATGGCAGGTCAGCCAGGCGAAGGCCGAAGCCAGGCCAATCTACGATCCGCTGGCGAAGAAGTCGCTGGCCGCGGAAGATGGCAACATGGTGACGGTGCTAAAAGCCGACCACGACGCGACGCGCGAATTTGTCAGCAAGCCTATCGGCCGCGCCTCCGACAATATGTACAGCTTCCTTGCGCTGGTGCAGGACGACCCGACCGTGCAGGTGGTCAATATGGCGCAGAAAGCCTACGTCGAGCACTTTATTCAGGGCGACCCGGACCTGGCGAAGCTGCCGGTCCTCTCCGCCGCCGCGCCGTTTAAAGTCGGCGGACGCAAGAACGATCCCGCCAGCTTCGTCGAGGTGGAGAAAGGCCAGCTCACCTTCCGCAACGCCGCCGATCTGTATCTCTATCCGAACACCCTGGTGGTAATGAAGGTCAGCGGCAAGGAGGTTAAAGAGTGGCTGGAGTGCTCTGCCGGACAGTTCAATCAGATAGACCCGAGCAGCAGGCCGCAGTCATTAATCAACTGGGACGGTTTTCGCACCTATAACTTCGACGTGATTGACGGGGTCAATTACCAGATTGACGTCAGCCAGCCGGCGCGCTACGACGGCGAGTGCCAGATGATTAACCCGCAGGCGCAGCGCATTAAGGATCTGACCTTTAACGGCAAGGCCATCGACCCTGCGGCCACCTTCCTTGTCGCGACCAACAACTACCGCGCCTACGGCGGCAAGTTCGCCGGTACCGGCGATAGCCACATTGCTTTTGCTTCCCCGGATGAAAACCGTTCGGTGCTGGCGGCGTGGATTAGCGCTGAGTCGAAAAAGGCGGGGGCCATCCACCCGGCGGCGGATAACAACTGGCGCCTGGCGCCGATCCACGGCAAGGTGCCGCTGGACATCCGCTTTGAAACCGCGCCAACCGAAAAAGCGGCGGCATTTATTAAAGAGCAGGCGCAGTACCCGATGCGTCAGGTCGCCACCGACGATATCGGCTTTGCCATCTATCAGCTGGACCTGAGCAAGTAGCTCTCTGCTCAGGCAACGGTCTGCTCGTGGTTCGCCAGAACCGCGGGCAGATTCAGCTCAATCCAGTCGGCCAGCGCCGCCACCTTCTCGCTCACCTGCTCACCCAGCGGAGTCAGGCTATATTCAACGTGCGGCGGGACCACCGGATACGACACCCGGTCGATAAAGCCATCCTGCTCCAGCGCCTGCAGCGACTGGGCCAGCATCTTTTCACTCACCCCGCCCATCTTGCGGCGCAGATCGCTGAAGCGGTGGGTTCCCGCGCGCAGCGCCACGAGGATCAGCACGCCCCAGCGGCTGGTGACGTGCTTCAATACATCGCGGGACGGGCACTGCTCGGCAAACAGATTGCCGTCGCGCAGCTGTTCACTTAGCGTCAGATTCGCCATTTCATACTTACCTTTTTGTACGTACTTACTAAAAGTTAGCTAAGGTGTTAGCTTACCACAACAGTCAATAAACACGAAGGAGAACACCCATGATCGCAATTACCGGCGCCACCGGCCAGCTAGGCCACCACGTTCTGCAAGAGCTGTTAAAAACCGTTCCCGCCAGCCAGATTGTGGCGATTGTCCGTAACCCGGCGAAGGCCGAATCCCTGAGCCAGCAGGGCCTCGTCGTCCGTCAGGCGGATTATACCGACCAGGCGGTGTTCACCGCCGCGCTGCAGGGCGTGGATAAGCTGCTGCTGATCTCATCCAGCGAAGTGGGCCAGCGTGCGTCCCAGCATCGCAACGTCATCCAGGCGGCCAGGGCCGCCGGGGTCAAATTTATCGCCTACACCAGCCTGCTGCATGCGGATCAATCTCCGCTTGGCCTGCACGTTGAGCATGTGGAAACCGAGAAGATGCTGGCCGAATCCGGCATCGCCTATACCCTTCTGCGCAACGGCTGGTACACCGAGAACTATCTCGCCAGCGCGCCGCCGGCTCTGGAACACGGCGTCTTTATCGGCGCCGCCGGCGACGGTAAAATTGCCTCAGCCACCCGTGCCGACTATGCCGCCGCCGCCGCCCGCGTCATCGCCGAAGAGGGCCACGCCGGGAAGGTTTACGAGCTGGCGGGCGACGAGGCCTGGACCCTCAGCGAGCTGGCCGCCGAGCTGAGCAAACAGAGCGGTAAGAACGTGGTTTATCAGAACCTTAGCGAAGCCGACTTCGCCGCGACTCTGAAGAGCGTGGGCCTGCCGGCCGGGCTGGCGGATATGCTGGCGGACTCCGATATCGGCGCCTCTCAGGGCGGCCTGTTTGACGATAGCCATACCCTGAGCAGCCTGATTGGCCGCCCGACCACCTCCCTGGCGGAGAGCGTCAAAGGCATTCTGTAACTGTTGCAAACTGGTTAATTTTTGTAGCATCCCCGCAGGTCATCTCCGATAATCAGGGATGGCCTACGGGGAGAAAGCAGATGCAGGGCGTACCGGAACAGTTCAGCGATGAGAGAGACAGCGCGCGCTTTCGCCATCTGGCGCAGGTGCCGGGCGTGGAGCTGTATCACGCCCATATCTCCCGCTACGCCTTCGAACCGCATACCCACGAAGCCTTCGGCATTGGCGCGATTGAGCTGGGCGCCGAGCGCTTCCGCTATCGCGGCAGCCAGTACGTCGCCGCGGTGAACTCCATCGTCACCATGAATCCCGACGAGCTGCACACCGGTGAAGCGGAAACCGCCGACGGCTGGCGCTATCGGATGGTCTACCTCGATCCCGCGCTGCTGGAAGAGGTGACCGGCACGCGCCACTGGTGGTTCAGCGAAGTGGTGCGCCAGGATCCAAAGCGCTCGCGACAGCTCTGCCATCTCATATACGGCCTGTGGCACACCGACGATCCGCTGGCCCAGCAGGGCCTGCTGCTCGACGTTATCGACACCTTTCGCCCGTTTGCCCATCACGCGCCGGTACTGACGGAAGCGGCCCATCGCTTCGAGCGCGTGCGCGAATATCTGCACGATAACTATATGCGCGCGGTCACCCTGGATGAGCTGGCGCAGGTTGCCGCCCTCAGCCCGTGGCACTTTCAGCGCCAGTTTAAAGCCCATTTCCACGTCACGCCCCATCAAATGCTGATGGCTATTCGCCTGTGGCGCGCCAAAGCCTTCCTGACGCACGGGATGCCCGCCGCCGAAGTTGCCGCCGCCGCCGGCCTTACCGACCAGTCGCATCTCACCCGCGCCTTTACCCGCCGCTACGGGATTACCCCGGTGCGCTATCAAAAGCAGGTCATCCGGCGCTAATGCGCAATCTCATACAATATTCCCGCGCCGGCCTCCCCTACACTTTTGCCAGGGATAACGATGATGGATGGCAAGATGATTAGCGGCGTGCTGTATGCCCTGCTGGCAGGGTTGATGTGGGGGCTGATTTTTGTCGGCCCTCAGGTGGTGCCGGAGTACCCGGCGGTATTGCAGTCAATGGGGCGCTATCTGGCGCTGGGGCTCATCGCCCTGCCGCTGGCGTGGCTCGGCCGCGTGAGGCTGCGCCAGCTTTCGGCACAGGACTGGTGGGTTGCCTGCGGGCTGACCATGATGGGCAACCTTATCTATTATATTTGCCTGGCCAGCGCTATCCAGCGTACCGGCGCCCCGGTCGCCACCATGATTATCGGCACCCTGCCGGTGGTGCTGCCGGTGTTGGCTAACCTGCTCTACAGCCAGCGCGACGGCAGGCTGCCGTGGCGGCGCTTATTCCCGGCGCTGGCGTGCATTGCGCTTGGCCTGACGTGCGTTAATATCGCCGAACTGCGCCAGGGCATGGAGGCGTTTAGCTTCTGGCGCTACGGCTCCGGGATCGCGCTGGCGCTGATCTCCGTTGCCTGCTGGGCGTGGTACGCGCTGCGCAACGCCCGCTGGCTGCGCGAAAATCCGGATAAGCATCCGATGATGTGGGCAACGGCACAGGCGCTGGTGACGCTGCCGCTGTCGCTGGTGGGCTACGTCGCCGCCTGCTGGTGGCTGCACGGCCAGCAGGTCAGCTTCCCCCTTCCCTTTGGCCCGCGTCCGCTGGTCTTCGTGACGCTGATGCTGGCTATCGCCGTGCTCTGCTCATGGGTCGGGGCTTTGTGCTGGAACATCGCCAGCCAGAAGCTGCCGACGGTGATCCTCGGGCCGCTTATCGTCTTCGAAACGCTTGCCGGTCTGCTGTATACCTTCCTGCTGCGCCAAAGCCTGCCGCCGCTGCTGACGCTCAGCGGTATCCTGCTGCTGGTATTAGGCGTTATCTCCGCCGTGCGCGCCCGACCGGAAAAGCCGCGGCTGGTGGCGCAGGTCAGCGCGAATAAAAAATAGCCTGGTATCCGAAAGGGGTATTCCCTTGTCGATAAGATGCATTTAAAATACATTTTATATTCTTGATGACGAGGTAATTGCTATGGCTTTCCGTGACCAACCTTTAGGCGAGCTGGCGCTGACGATCCCGCGCGCCTCCGCGCTGTTCCGTAAATACGACATGGACTACTGCTGCGGCGGGAAACAAACGCTGGATCGCGCAGCATCGCGTAAAGAGCTGGACGTCGCGGTCATCGAAGCGGAGCTGATGAAGCTTGCGCAAGAGCCGGCAGAGCGCGACTGGCGCATCGCGCCCTACGCCGAGATCATCGACCACATTATCGTGCGCTATCATGACCGCCATCGCGAGCAGCTGCCGGAGCTCATTCTGCAGGCCACCAAAGTTGAGCGCGTGCATGCCGATAAGCCTAACGTGCCGAACGGCTTAACCAAGTACCTGACGATGCTGCACCAGGAGCTCTCCAGCCACATGATGAAAGAGGAGCAGATCCTGTTCCCGATGATTAAGCAGGGCATGGGGACCCAGGCCGCTGGTCCCATCAGCGTGATGGAAAGCGAGCACGACGAAGCGGGCGAGCTGCTGGAAGTGATCAAGCACATCACCCATAACGTGACGCCGCCGCCGGAAGCCTGCACCACCTGGAAAGCGATGTACAACGGCATCAATGAGCTGATCGACGATCTGATGGAGCACATCAGCCTGGAAAATAACGTCCTGTTCCCGCGCGCCCTTGCCGGAAACTAAATAAAAAAGGCGCCCGCGGGCGCCCTCGATACTGTCAGTCTTATTGGCCACTCCGGGTGGCCTTTTTTTATGGCGGGCCGTTGCAGGCAACGTTGAAAATCGCTCCCGAAGATTTTTTATGACGGGCATCCTGCCCGTCCCCCTACGGGCCGTTGCAAGCAACGTTAAAAATCGCTCCCGAAGATTTTTTATGACGGGCGTCCTGCCCGTCCCCCTACGGGCCGTTGCAAGCAACGTTAAAAATCGCTCCCGACGATTTTTTATGACGGGCGTCCTGCCCGTCCCCCTACGGGCCGTTGCAAGCAACGTTAAAAATCGCTCCCGGCGATTTTTTATTTCGCCAGACGCTTCTTACCGGCAAAGAACCAGCCCACCGCCAGCAGAATAAACCACAGAGGCGTCACCATCAGCGCCTGGCGCGTGTCGGTCTCCAGCGTCAGCAGCACCAGAACGAAGACGAAGAACGCCATACAAACCCAGCACATCAGCTTGCCCAGCGGCATCTTATACTTCGACTGCTCGTGCAGCTGCGGGCGCTTTTTGCGATAGACCAGATACGAGCACAGGATAATGGTCCAGACGAACATAAACAGGATCGCCGAAACCGTGGTGATCATGGTGAACGCGGAAATCACGCTCGGATTCACCATCAGCATCACCACGCCGCCCAGCAGGCACATGCAGGAGAAGGTTAGGCCTTTCGCCGGTACCGCACGTTTCGACAGTTTGGCGAACATCGACGGCGCCTGACCATCCTGCGCCAGGCCAAACAGCATACGGCTGGTGGAGAATACGCCGCTGTTGGCCGAAGAGGCCGCGGAGGTCAGCACCACGAAGTTAATCAGGCTGGCCGCAGCCGGCAGGCCCACCAGCACAAAGAGTTCGACGAACGGGCTCTTGGTCGGAACCACCGAGCTCCATGGCGTCACCGACATAATCACGATCAGCGCGAAAACGTAGAACATAATAATGCGCAGCGGGATAGAGTTAATCGCGCGCGGCAGGGATTTCTCCGGATCTTTGGTTTCCGCAGCGGTGGTGCCCACCAGCTCAATCCCAACGAAGGCGAAGACCGCAATCTGGAAGCCGGCAAAGAATCCGCTGATCCCTTTCGGGAACCAGCCGCCGTCATTCCACAGATGAGCAAAAGAGGCTTCTACGCCGGTCGGCGATTTGAAGTGCATCATCACCATGACCAGGCCGACGACAATCAGCGCCACGATAGCGACGATCTTGACCATCGCAAACCAGAACTCCATTTCCCCGAACATTTTCACGGTGGCAAGGTTCAGGCTCAGCAGCAGCAGGATAACCGCCAGCGAGGCCACCCAGTCGGAGAGGCCCGGGAACCAGAACTGGGCGTAGGCGGTAATCGCCACGACGTCCGCCATCCCGGTCACCACCCAGCAGAACCAGTAGGTCCAGCCGGTAAAGTATCCGGCCCACGGCCCCAGAAGATCGGCGGCGAAATCGCTGAACGATTTATATTCCAGATTCGACAGCAGCAGTTCGCCCATCGCACGCATGACGAAAAACAGCATGAAGCCAATGATCATATAAACAAAAATGATGGATGGCCCGGCGAGACTGATGGTTTTACCGGACCCCATAAATAAGCCGGTACCAATAGCGCCGCCGATGGCAATAAGCTGAATATGCCGGTTTGTGAGATTTCGCCGCAGCGTTTGTTCCGTCGGAGCCTGCTCTTCAGCAGCGACTTTAACCTGATCTACCATGTGATATTTTCCTGTTGTACCTGTCTGTGTTGTTCAGGCTCTACTGGCCCGTCATTAGTCATCACCCCTGGAAAAGGGCTTATCGATATTAGGTAAGAATCGGAAGGATGAATACTATGATTTAGATATAATGTTAATTTTATGTTTAAAGTGAGTGTTATATCACTCCGGTCACGCGAAACAGCTCACAAAACTACGCCAAAAAATCATTTAAGCAACATTAAACTCTAACTAAATTCAAACTTAAGCGTTTTACGCTATTTTTAAGCGCTTCCCCGCCCCATGGGGAGAGGAAGCCACTACTGCTTAGATAATATCCAGCAGCTCTACTTCAAAAATCAGGGTGCTGAACGGAGGAATCGATGCGCCCGCGCCGCGCTCGCCGTAGGCCAGGTTGTGCGGAATGGTCAGCTCCCATTTTGAGCCAACCGGCATCAGGGTCAGCGCTTCAATCCAACCGCCGATCACGCCGGTTACCGGGAATTCAGCCGGCTCGCCGCGCGCAACGGAGCTGTCAAAAACGGTACCGTCGATGAGCTTACCGGTGTAGTGCACGCGAACGTGGTCGGTACGCGCCGGGATAGCGCCTTCGCCCTGGGTCAGGACGCGGAACTGCAGGCCAGATTCGGTGCTGTTCACGCCTTCGCGCTCGCGGTTTTCATCGAGGTATTTCTGGCCATCTGCCGCCAGCTCCTGGAAACGTTCGCGGCGTACCGCATCGGCACGTTCGTGAATTTCACGCAGCGCGCGGTGAACGGCTTCTACCGGCACCTGCGGCTGATTGCCTTCCAGCGCATCAGCAATACCGGCTACCAGCGCTTCAGGCAGCAGCCCCTGCAGGCCAGATTCGCTCAGCTGTTGTCCAACCTGCAAGCCGATACCGTAACTTGCCTGCGCTTCGATAGTGTCAAAAGTCGGGGTTGCCATCTTAGTTCCTTTTTTGGGGGGAAAATTCATACTCTATAAACGTCGGCCTGCGGGAAGGCGGCAGGCTCCTGAGCCTTAGCGGTATAAATAACGCCATAAGCGAAGCGAGCGGCACTGCCGGCGAGCCGGCAACCCGAAAGACGACGAGTATAAAGCGGTGGGCAGCATATCAGCCACAGCGCGATGGGTAAAACTTTGTCGCTGGATGATGACAAATCTGAGGGAAACAGAAACAATAGGCAATATCAGGCTAACCTCACGAAACATATCTTTGTCTCGTCCATCAGGAAGTTAGCCATCTATACTCTACGGAGCAGCATAAAAATATGCGGAGCAGGAGGAAAGCCATGCCCGGGCGCTTTGAAATGACACCTACCCTGGCGAAGATCTGGCACGCCCCGGATCATATTCGCATTATGGATCCGCTGCCGCCAATGCACCGTCGGGGCATTATCGCCGGAGCCCTGCTGGTGGTTATCGGCATACTGCTCCCCTCCGAGGACAGCAGCACGTCCGCCCAGGTCAGTCGCGACGCCAGCCTCGATATGCAGTCGCAGTCCCAGCCGCAATCGTCGTCGCAGGCGATGCCGCTGCCGCCCATTACCTCAACCCCTACGGTGAGCGACGCCGATCAGATGGCGCCGGTGGCGCCAGAGCCGGTTCAGGACGAGCAGCCGACCGAGCAGCAGAATCAGACCTACTCTCCGCCTCAGCAGCAGCAACAGCAATCTGCCCCGGGCATCGAGCAGCAGTGGCGCACCTATCGCATCGAATCAGGGAAAACCCTGGCCCAGCTGTTCCGCGACCATAACCTGCCGCCAACCGACGTTTACGCTATGGCTCAGGTCGAAGGTTCGGGAAAACCGCTCAGCTCGCTGCAAACCGGGCAAACGGTACAGATTAGGCAGAATGCGAATGGGGTGGTAACCGGCCTGACTATCGATATCGGCGGTGGGCAGCAGGTGCTGTTTACCCGTCAGGCAAACGGCAGCTTTATTCGTGCGCGATAGCCTATCGCGAATAGATTAGCGTGAGGGAAGGCAGAAAAGCAAAACGCCGGCACAAGGCCGGCGTCTCGACGCGAGCAGAGTAAAAATTACTCAGCTACAACGTTAACAACCAGTTTCGCGAAGACTTCGCTGTGAACCTGGAAGTCCACTTCGTGCTCACCGGTGGTGCGCAGAACGCCGTTAGGCAGACGAACTTCGCTCTTAGCGACGGCAACGCCAGCTGCAGTTACAGCGTCAGCGATGTCGCGGGTACCGATGGAACCGAACAGTTTACCTTCGTCGCCTGATTTAGACGCGATGGTAACGTTGCCCAGTGCATTGATTGCTTCAGCACGTGCGTTAGCAGCTGCCAGAACGTCAGCCAGTTTGGCTTCCAGTTCAGCGCGACGCGCTTCGAAGAATTCAACGTTTTTCTTGGTAGCTGGAACAGCTTTACCCTGTGGAACCAGGAAGTTACGAGCGTAGCCCGCTTTAACATTAACCTGATCACCCAGGCTGCCCAGGTTTGCTACTTTATCAAGCAGAATAACTTGCATTACCTTATCCTCTTAAAGTCGTTAATAGACAGCGGCCGATTACTGATGACGATCGGTATATGGCAGCAGGGACAGGTAGCGAGCGCGCTTGATGCAGCGAGCCAGCTGACGCTGGTATTTTGCGCGAGTACCGGTAATACGGCTCGGGACAATTTTACCGCTTTCGGTAATGTAGTTTTTCAGCGTAGCGATGTCTTTGTAATCAATCTCTACAACGCCTTCCGCGGTGAAACGGCAGAACTTGCGACGACGGAAATAACGTGCCATTTGGCTAGTCTCCAGAATCTATCAATTCAATCTGCTCGGCATGCAGAACCATTTTGCTCAGGCCGTTCTTTGCCTTGTGGCAAGAAATGAACCCCCGAACGATTACTGCACTACCGACCGTTATACTGTGAGTAATGGCCTGGTTTTGGTGTCCGCTAATGATAACGGGCATTTGGCACCATGCCTGCCGGTGAAAACCGGCTTCCTCCTGCACTGAACGATGCTCAAGCACGAACTGGCAGTGTGGAATTCCTGACGGGCTGACCTTACGAATTGGCGTCCTGCAGATAATGCCGGACAGCTCCAGACGGTTGGTCATCAGGATTACTCTTCAGAATCCCCAGCTTCGGAATCATCTGCGGTTTCGTTTGCGAAATCTTCGCGACGCTCACGGCGCTCGTCTTTCGCTTTAACCATCGGAGATGCTTCGGTAACAGCGTGCTTAGTACGCATTACCATGCTGCGGATAACGGCGTCGTTGAAGCGGAAGTTTGTTTCCAGCTCATCGATCGCTTCCTGCGGGGCTTCAACGTTCAGCAGAACGTAGTGAGCTTTGTGCAGTTTGTTGATCGGGTAAGCCAGCTGACGGCGGCCCCAGTCTTCCAGACGGTGGATCGTACCTTCTGCTGCAGTGATTGCACCAGTGTAACGTTCGATCATACCCGGAACCTGTTCGCTCTGGTCAGGATGGACCATAAAAACGATTTCGTAATGACGCATCGAATTGCTCCTTACGGATTATTCAGCCTCCTGTCTGGGTCAGCCGCGGCCCATGGAGGCAAGGAACGTGGTTAAAGGGCGGCTGAAAAATTGACGCGTCATTCTAATTGCGAACCACCATAAACTCAAGCTGATTGCGCAAATAATTCGCACTAACGGCAAAGCCGCGCTAAGTCAGTGATTTAAAATTAATCAACGGCAGCAGCGACATTTTTTTGAACAACTTCATCAGAAATGGTCGCGATGCACCCGGCAGGGAGTGATTACACTTACAGCAAGAGCAATCTGTAGCCCAAGGGAGCCCGGGTTAACGTCAGGACAGTTATAAGGAGCGTAGATTATGAAATACATCCTCATTGCCGTAATGGCTGCGCTTTTACTGAGCGCCAACGCGCTGGCAGCCATCAAAATCGATGGACGTCAGGCACGTAACATGGACGATGTACAGAGCCTGGGCGTTATCTATATCAACCACAATATGGCCACTGAGCAAGAGGCCGATAAGGCCCTTAACCAGCTGAGCGACGAACAGGGGGCAAAATACTTCCAGCCGATCCTGATCCACGAACCGGAAAGCAACGGCACAATCCACGCCAGCGCCGCGCTCTATCGCTAACCCCTCTTATCTAACCCCTCTTATCTAACCCCTTCGTCTCCGCTACGGGGACGAAGGGTCCAGCCCGCCGCCGCGCCTAAAGGGTGCGCTTAAAGAACTCAACCGTTTCGGCCAGCGCCTCTGGCGTAATGCGATGGCGCACGCCCTGCTGCCAGACGCAGGTCAGGTTTTCGGCCAGGCCGCTTTGCTGCAGGGCCTGCTGGAGGCGGAAGGTTTCGCCAGGCGGTACCACGTCGTCCTCATCGCCGTGCCAAAGCAGCAGCGGCCTGCTGGCGAGCGTCGCCAGCTGATGGCTGACGTCCCACTCCGTCAGCCGCGCCGCGTCCAGAGAGGGTGAGGGAAACAGGCTTTGCGCGAGGCTGCTGAAATAGCCGGATCCCATCAGACAGGCGACGCTTTTCAGCTGCGGATGATGAGTCATAATGCCCAGCGCCGTCATTCCGCCCATCGAGGCGCCGGCGACCGCCAGCCTGTCATCCGCAATCCACCCCTGCGCGGCGATCGCCTCGCGCAGCGCGGCGAATTCGGTGAAGTTCTCCAGCAGAATGGGCCAAAAGCGCTGCAGGCGCCCTTTTTCATCACCGCGGTAGCGCGCGCCATGCTCCGGGGCATCGGGCATAATGACCCGAAATCCCGCTTCCGCCAGCGCCACGGCAAAATAGCTATAGACCAGCTTCGAAGAGGTGAATCCGTGATAAAAAACGATACACGGCAGAGGCCGGTCTGACGCATTTTGCGGACAGGCATGAAGCACCTCGCCGCCCGCAAGATT
Source organism: Klebsiella sp. Ech2A (assembly GCF_030078455.1). NCBI lineage: Bacteria > Pseudomonadati > Pseudomonadota > Gammaproteobacteria > Enterobacterales > Enterobacteriaceae > Klebsiella > Klebsiella sp. Ech2A. The sequence continues at coordinate 102,817 of NZ_JAQGFU010000001.1, forward strand.
ACGCACTTCCAGTACAATCATTTATCGTCTCCCGTCTCTAGAGTAGCGCTGTACCATGGGCTAACATATAGCCCGAGGCGTGGGTTCCGCCGCGATTTATAATGTTGAGAACTGGGTTACGCTTTCACAACATTTTCATTCGAAAATCGCGTCAGAGATAACAATTCGGGAACATTCCCCGGAAATGTCATTCAGGCTACCACTACACTGTGACTAACAGGAAACGAGATATGGTTATGCGTAGGTTTACTCCGTGGTTACTGGCGATTGTTCTGAGCGGCTGTAGCGCCCTGCAGGGAACGCCTGAAGCCCCGCCGCCTGCGACCAGCCATCCGCAAGAGATTCACCGTAACCAGACCAGCGGGCTACAAAAAATGGGGACGGTGAGCGTGCTGATGTACGGTTCGCCGATGGATGTTGAAGCTGCGCTGAAGGTCAAAGCAGAAGCGGCTAAAGCGGATTACTACGTCATCATAATGATTGATGACACCCTGGTTCCCGGCCAGTGGTATTCGCAGGCAATTCTGTATCGTAAATAACGGTGCGACGCCTTTAACCCCGCTTTACATTGCTTTGCATCCGTTCACGTTCTCCTGTGCATAATAACGTTCAGCCAGTCAAACCTGGCAGGACGTTAGCAACGGACTGCCCTCGGGCCACGCGAAATGGAGCTGACGATGAAACGATCATTTACCCTACCCAGCCTGCTGTTTAACGCTACAACGGCACATACTGCAGCACAGTCCGCAGAATTTGCCAGCGCGGACTGCGTCACTGGCCTGAATGAAATCGGCCTGATTTCCGTCAACAATATTGCCGGCAGCCAGCAGGACGCCGAGCATGCCATCGCCGTGAAGGCCGATGAGCAGGGCGCTTCCTGGTACCGCATCGTCCAGATGTACGAGGAACAGCAGCCGGACAGCTGGCGGGTACAGGCCATTCTCTACGCCTGAGGCGCCTGGCGCCCGCGCCCGGTGCCGCGCAGCAGCAGGTCATCGAGCGTTTGCGCATCCAGCCGCACGCCGCCGCGCGGGTCGAGCATCATTCGACACCAGGCCTGAGCCAGCGGCGGCGAGGCGTAGCGCAGCATCTGCGCTCCCGCGCCTAGCCGGTACACCAGCCGGGTTATCTCCCGGCCCTGTTCTTCCGCTGGCCGCCTCAGCAGCTGCTGCAGCTGGCGCCATGCGCGATCGAAATGGCGATTCTGCCCTTTAACTTCCGCACACTCTGTCGCCAGCAGCTCCAGCGCCGCCGGCTGCTTGCCCAGCACCCGCATCACGTCGAGACACATAATATTCCCCGAACCTTCCCAGATACTGTTCACCGGCATCTCCCGGTACAGGCGCGGCAGCTCGCTCTCCTCGCAGTAGCCGATACCGCCCAGCACCTCCATCGCTTCGCCAACAAAGGGGATCCCGGATTTGCAGATAGCAAACTTCGCCGCCGGGGTAAACAGGCGGGCCCACAGCGCCTCCTGCCCATCGTCGCGCTTATCCCACGCGCGCGCCAGGCGGAATAAAAAGGCGGTTTGCCCCTCAAGCTGCAGCGCCATCTGGCCCAGCACCTGGCGCATCATCGGCTGCTCGACCAGGCTTTTACCGAACGCCTGGCGCTGAAAAGCGTGATAGAAGGCGACCGACCACGCCCGACGCATTAAGGCATGGCTGCCCAGCACGCAGTCGAAGCGGGTCAGGCTGCCCATTTTAAGGATTTGCCGTACGCCGTCCCCCTCTTCGCCCACCAGCCAGCCGCTGGCGTCATAGAACTCCACCTCGCTGCTGGCGTTAGAACGGTTGCCGAGCTTATCTTTGAGCCTTTCGAGGTGCAGCGCATTGCGCTGGCCGTCCGGCAGAAGGCGCGGCACAAAGAAACAGGAGAGCCCGCCGGGCGCCTGCGCCAGCACCAGGTGCGCATCGCTTTGCGGTACCGAGAAAAACCACTTGTGGCCCACCAGACGATAAAACCCGTCGGCGCTCTTTTCGGCGCGGGTGGTATTACTCAGCACATCCGATCCCCCCTGCTTTTCCGTCATTCCCATGCCGATCAGCAGCCCGCGCTTCTGGCTGCCCGGCGCCAGGTGCGGATCGTAGCGATCGCTCAGCAGCGGCGACAGCCAGTCGCTAAACGGTCTGGGGAGCGACTGCAGCAGCAGAGGCGTGGCGGCGAACGTCATGGTTATCGGGCATAGCGTCCCGGCCTCCACCTGGGCATGCAGCGTAAAGCGCGCCGCCCGGGCCACGAAAGCGCCGGCGCGCGCGTCGTCCTGCCAGGCGAGATTATGCACCCGGTTAGCGCACAGACCCTGCATCAGCAGGTGCCAGGCGGGATGAAAGCGCACATCGTCAAGCCGCGTGCCGGTCGCGTCATAGCGCAGCAGCTCCGGCGGGTTAACGTTCGCCAGCCTCCCCAGCTCCAGCGACTCTGCCGTTCCCAGCTGCTGGCCGATGCTGGCCAACAGATCGCCATCCCAGGCGGCGCCCTCCCGGGCCACGGCTTCGCGCAGCGCGGTATCGGACAAGAATAAGTTGCTGTTCAGCAGCGGCGTCGGCTGATTAAACACGGTATGAGTTGGCCAGTGCATAGTGCTTCCCTCCGTCAATGGCGTTGTACTCAGTATGGTCAGCCAGGGCCGGGAGCGCCCGCGAGCCGGGTCACAAAAAAACCATCCCCCCCTTCGTGAGGCGCATCACAGGCATAAGAATTTAAAATTTCACAAGGCTAAAGTTGTGGAATAATTTATTCACTTGTTATTTTTTTGTTGAAATCAGGATGGCCTATGCAGACCGCGACACGCCCTGCGGGCGCGCACAAGCGCGCGCTGATCGCCGGATCTATCGGCAACTTTATTGAATGGTATGAGTTTGCGGTCTACGGCTTTCTGGCGACGGTTATCGCGCGGAACTTCTTTCAGCTGGCCGGCGAGGCGCCGCTGACGGGCCTGATCCTGACCTACGCCTCCTTCGCTATCGCCTTTTTCTTCCGTCCGCTAGGCGCCATTATTTTTGGCCGCATCGGCGATCGAATCGGCCGCAAGCCGACGCTGATCGTCGTCCTGGTGATGATGACGCTCGCCACCACGGCAATTGGCCTGGTGCCGACGTATGCCAGCATCGGGGTAGCGGCCCCGCTGATTTTGACCGGGCTGCGCATTCTGCAGGGGCTGTTTGCCGGCGGGGAATATGGCGGTGCTGTCTCGCTGATGACCGAGTTTGCGCCTCGCGGCAAGCGCGGCCTGTATGGCGCATGGCAATCCTTCACCGTCGCCCTCGGCCTGCTGGCCGGCGCCGGGGTCGTCGCCCTGATATCCGCGGCGCTGAGCCCGGAAGCGCTCCATGCCTGGGGCTGGCGAATTCCGTTCTTCCTCGCCATCCCGATGGGGGGAGTCGCGCTCTGGCTGCGGGTGAAAATGGAAGAGACGCCGGGGTTTCTCCGCCAACAACAGCAGCAGCGTCCGCAGGCCAGCGCCGACCTGAGCCATACTCTGAAAGCAATTATCACCGGCATCGGCCGCCTGATGGTCTGGTCCGCCGCAGGCTACACCTATCTGGTGATTATGCCCGCCTACCTGCAGTCGGCGCTGCACACCGGCTTTAACCAGGCGCTGCTGATCGCGGTGATCTCCAATATTGGTTTTGCGCTGACCATTCTTCCGGCCGGGATACTCAGCGATAGGTGGGGTCGGCGTAACGTGATGGTGATGGCCGCGGTGCTGCTGCTGATCCTGGCGCTGCCGCTGCTGAAAATTCTTCAGGCGGAATCCAGCACGCTGCTGATAAAAGGCGCGGTGGTGCTCGTTGCCGGCGGTCTGGTGGGGGTGCTGGCAGGGCCGGGACCGGCGATGCTGGCAGAGATGTTCCCGACAAGGGTGCGCTATACCGGCCTTGGGCTGGCCTATTCGCTCTCTAATGCGGTGTTTTCCGGCTGCGCCGGGCTGATTATTACCGGCCTGATTAAACAGACCGGTAATCTTGATATTCCGGCTTACTACGTCATGGCGACGGCGGTGGTCAGCATCATCGCGCTGATGACGCTCAATAAGAACGATCATCTGCGCTCGCTGGACGAGTAGCCGCGCCCGGCGTTAATCAGCTGCGCTGGCGCACGGCTTCAAACAGGCAAATGCCGGTCGCGACGGAGACGTTCAGCGAGGAGACGCTGCCGGCCATCGGAATGCTGATCAGCTCATCGCAGTGTTCGCGCGTCAGGCGACGCATCCCTTCACCCTCGGCGCCCATCACCAGCGCCATCGGGCCGGTCATCTTGCTCTGGAAGAGGGTATGGTCCGCTTCACCGGCAGTGCCGACGATCCAGACGTTCTCTTCCTGCAGCAGACGCATGGTGCGCGCGAGGTTAGTCACGCGGATCAGCGGTACGTTTTCCGCCGCGCCGCAGGCGACTTTTTTCGCCGTCGCGTTCAGCTGCGCCGAACGGTCGCGCGGCACGATCACCGCGTGCACGCCGGCGGCATCGGCGCTGCGCAGGCAGGCGCCAAGGTTATGCGGATCGGTAACGCCGTCGAGAATCAGCAGCAGCGGCTGATCGAGAGAGGCGAGCAGGTCAGGCAGGTCGTTCTCCTGGTACTGACGTCCCGGCTTCACGCGGGCAATAATCCCCTGATGCACGGCGCCTTCGCTTTTCTCGTCGAGAAACTGGCGGTTAGCGACCTGAATCACCACGCCCTGGGCTTCCAGCGCATGGATCAGCGGCAGCAGGCGTTTATCCTCGCGGCCTTTGAGAATATAGACTTCCTGAAAACGCTCGGGAGCGCGCTCCAGCAGGGCCTGCACCGCGTGGATGCCGTAAATCATTTCACTCATTAAAGGTACTCATCTGGGGCGATATGCGCCGGGTTAATAGGGCCGTGAACCACTTCACTTGCGCCTATTATAACCGACATGGCGTTCAAATCGACTCCTGTCCTCGTTAACCGTTGGCCATCGCGCGCCTCTCGCCCGCCACCGCCGGATGCGCGGGTAAAATGGCGTTAAGTAAATAGCGCGTATAGTCATGACCGGCCTGGGTGAAAATGCGCTCCGTCTCACCCTGCTCAACGAGCTTGCCCTGGTACATTACCCCCACGCGATCGGCAATGTGCCGGACCACGTTTAAATCATGAGAGATAAACAAGTAAGCCAGCCCATATTCGCGCTGCAGCGCCATCAGTAAATTGAGTATTTGCGACTGGATCGACACGTCTAAGGCCGAAACGGGCTCATCGCAGACGATCAGTTTCGGCTTGAGGATCAGCGCCCTGGCGATGCCGATACGCTGGCGCTGGCCGCCGGAAAACTCATGCGGGTAGCGGGCGGCGTCCTGCGGGCGCAGGCCAACCTGCTCCAGCATTTCGGCGACCCGCATTTTACGCTTGTCTATGCCGTGAATAATGAGCGGCTCTTCCAGGCTGTAGCCGATACGGCGCCGGGGATCGAGCGATGAGAGCGGGTCCTGGAAAATCATCTGCATATCCCGGCGCACGCTGCGCCAGCCTGCGGCATTAAGCCCCGTCAGCGAGCGCCCTTCAAAGACTATGTCACCGTCGGTCGCCGGCGTTAACCCTAACACCAGCCTTCCGGTGGTGCTTTTACCGCTGCCGGACTCCCCCACCAGCGCCCAGGTCTCGCCCGCCTGGAGGCTGAAGCTTATGTTATCTACCGCGCGCACGGAATTCCCGCGGCGCAGGAACGTCTTTGATAGCTGGTTGACCGTCAGCAACGATGTCGTCATTGCACAATTCCTCCTTCTTCAGCTCGCCAGCAGCGAACCTGATGTCCCTCGTTGCCAACGGGGCGCAGCGCTGCCGCCTGTGTCCGGCATCGGGGCTGCGCCAGCGGACAGCGATCGGCATAGGCGCACCCGACGGGTAACGCGTGCAGAGAGGGCACCTGCCCGCTAATTTCCGCCAGCGGCGTTTTCGGCGGATGATTTGCCGAAGGCCGCGCCGCCAGCAGCGCGCGAGTATACGGATGGCGAGGCCGCTCGAAGAGCGTATACACGTCCGCTTCCTCCACCACCTGCCCGGCATAGAGCACCACCACGCGCTGGCACAATCGCGCTACTACGCTGAGATCGTGGGTGATAAAGATAATGCCCATGCCGGTCTGCTGCTTTATCTCATCGAGCAGATCGAGGATCTGCGCCTGAATAGTAGCGTCCAGCGCCGTGGTCGGTTCATCGGCAATCAGCAGCGAGGGAGAGGTAGCAATCGCCATCGCGATCATCACGCGCTGGCGCATTCCGCCGGAAAGCTCATGCGGCCAGGCGCCGGCACAGCGCGCCGGCTCGGGTATGCCGACCTGCGCCAGCAGGCTGAGGATTTTCTCCCGCCGCTGCGCGCGAGAAAGCGCCGTATGCAGCCGCAGGCTTTCATCAATCTGTAACCCAATGGTCATCACCGGGTTCAGGCTGGCCAGCGGATCCTGAAAGATCATCGCCATATCCCGGCCGCTTATCTGCCGGCGGACCTTCGCCGGGAGCGAATGCAGCGCTTTACCCGCCAGCACAACCTCCCCCTCAACGCGGCTGATGCGGGGGGGTAGCAGCCCCATCAGCGCCTGGGCGGTGACGCTTTTGCCACAGCCGGATTCGCCAATAATGCCGAGCGTTTCACGGGCGTTGACCGCAAACGACACCCCACGCACGGGGGAGATTACCCCCTGACGGGTCGCGAAGCGGACGTCCAGTTGATTAACCCGCAGCAAAGTCTCAGCCATAACGTCCCCCTTGTTTCAACAACCGGAGTATCCGACGCGGTAAGGGTTTAAGCCCCGGATCGGCGCTATCGCGCAGGTCGTCACCGATAATATTCAGCGCCAGAATCAGCAGCACGATGGCTACCCCAGGGAAAAAGGTCATCCACCAGGCGCTAAAAATCACCGCTTTGCCTTCCAACAGCAGATTACCGAGACTGGGCATCGGCGCCGGTACGCCGGAGCCGAGAAAGCTCAGCGCCGCCTCGGTGAGGATGGCGACCGAAAACACCCAGCTGACCTGGACGATAAACGGTGAAACAACGTTAGGCAGCAGGTGCAGCCATATAATCCGTGACGAAGTGGCCCCCTGCGCGCGCAGCGCTTCGATAAAATTTTTCTCTTTAATCACCATCGCCGCCCCGCGGATCACGCGGGCAATCGACGGGACATATACCAGCGAGAGCGCCAGCACGACGTTGGCGATATTCGGCCCCAGTACGCCGACGATCGCAATTGCCAGCAGCAGGGAGGGAAAAGCGAACAGGCCGTCGCAAACGCGCATCAGCACCCGGTCTAGCGGGCGATACCAGGCGCACAGCAGCCCGATGACCATCCCCGTCACCCCGGCAATAGCCGCTACGGCAGCGCCCACCGAAAGAGACACCTGAACCGCCAGCGCCACCCGAACAAACAGATCCCGGCCGAAGTTATCGGTACCGAACCAGTGAGCGGCGGAAGGGGATTTCAGGCGGCTTAGCGGATCGATGCTGTAGGGATCCCATAGGCTGAAGGCGCTGGCGAAAAAGGAGAGCAGCACGATAGCCAGCAGCAGGCCGGGCCAGACCAGGCGCGCGGGATTCTTTATCACCATCACTTTTCCCCTTCGTCGACGGAAAGACGCGGATCGGCCAGATAGCTCAGCAGATCCACCGCCAGGTTGATCAGCACATAGCAGACGGTAATCAGCAGCACGACGCCCTGGATCACCGTCACGTCCCGGCGTTCGATGGAGTCAACGATCAGCGAACCGACTCCGGGAATGCCAAATACGCTTTCAATCACAATCGTACCGGTGACCAGCGAGGCGAACGATTCGCCGCAAATCGTCAGGATCGGAATCAGGCTATTTTTCAACGTGTGGCGCAGCAGCACCAGCCGCTCCGGCACCCCTTTCGCCCGTGCGGTACTGATAAACGCTTCCTGCATCACGTCCAGCATGACCGCACGGGTCATTCGCGCGATCAGCGCCGCAATACGCAGACCAAGCGCAAAAGCAGGCAGCGTCAGATACCAGACGTTTAACCAGAAAGATGCGTTGGTGGAGCGATAGCCCACCACCGGGAACCAGCGCAGCTGCACGGCGAAAAAGAAAATCAGAAACAGGCCAAGCAAAAAGCCCGGCACCGACATGCCGAAGGTCGCCAGCATACGAATCACGCGGTCCGTCGCGCTTCCGTGCCGCCACGCGCTGATGACGCCGCCCGCCAGCCCCAGCGCCAGCGCAATCGCCTGGGCATACAGGGCCAGGGCCAGCGTCGGCGTCAGGTGCTGTAAAAACAGGCTCATTACGCTGGTATTTAAAAACAACGACTGCCCCAAATCGCCCGTCAGCACCTCGCTAAACCAGCTGGCGAACTGGACCAGCAGCGGCCTGTCCAGCCCCATCTGCTGGCGCAGCGCGGCAATATCCTGCGGACTGGCGTCATTTCCCAGAATAACCAGCGCCGGATCGCCAGGCGCCAGGTGAATCAGACAAAACACCACCACCGCCACCACCAGCAGTACCGGCAGGAGCGCCAGCAGGCGGTGAAACAGATATCTTTTCATCGCCTTCTCCCGTCAGGGCGCGGTGACGCTAACGTTCCACAGGATCGGTCCAATCAAATCCTCGTAGCCTTTAACATTGTTTTTGATTGCCACGGCGTCCGGCGTGGTGCGTCCCAGCACGATCGCCGGCAGATATTGCCAGCTCAGCACGTTGAGTTTATCCACCAGCGGTTTCGCCGCCTGTAATGACGCGGCCTGCTTGATCTCATCGAGAACGGCGTCAATCTCCGGGCTGTCGCTCAGCCCCGGGAACCTGGCGCGGGAATCGAGGAACGGATACTGATGCAGCACCTGGCGCATGGAGAACTCCAGCGCGCAGAGATCGAAGTTTTTCGGATCCTGGCGGCGCTGCAGCACCGTTGGCCAGTCGTATACATCCAGGCGGGATTTCACGCCAATCTGCTTAAGAACCTGCTGGGCGACAATCGCCAGGTTATAAAGCTCGGCATACTCTTTTGTGGCGATAATCACCACCTCCTCGCCTTTGTAGCCGGAGGCTTTCACCAGCTCACGCGCCTCATCCAGCTTGCGTTGGTTCCAGTAAGGTTTTCCGGCTTCGCTATACCAGTCCACCTGTTCCGGAAAGCCCAGCGAAGGGTCCTCTTTAAAGAAGCGCGGATCGCTATAGCCCGCCAGCAGCGTTTGATGTACGTCGAGCGCAAGATTGAAGGCCTGGCGCAGCTTTACGTTGGCGAACGGCCCTTGATGCTTATTAAACAGATAGGTGATCAGCGAGCCGCCGCTCTGCGGCTGGAACAGCGACAGATCCGGCGCGCGGCTCAGGGTTTCGATATTGTCTTTCGGCAGCTGGAAGACGAGGTCGTATTCTCCGGTCATCGCCCCCGCCAGACGGGTAGACTCATCGGTGATATAGCGGAACCAGATATCCTTCACGTCGGCCTTTTTCTGCCCGGATAACCCGCTTGCCGGTTCTGACCGCGACTGGTACTGGTCATAGCGCGTTAAATGCAGATAATCTCCAGGCTTAAACTCCGCCAGCTTGTAGGGACCGGTGCCGATAAGCTCGGTCACCGGCTTTTTGCTGCCGTTCGCTTCATTGATAATCCGCGCAGGCATGATGGCGGCGATATTTTTCACATCTGCCAGCACGTTGAGGGTTATCAGCGACGGAGCAGGTAGCGTGAAGCTCACTGTTTTATCATCAACCTTTGTGAACTGAACGCCGGGCAGATTGGCTTTGCCCTGGGTGGATACCGCCAGCCAGCGGTTCATTGAGGCCACCACATCGTCCGCCGTCAGCAGCTGCCCGTCATGGAAATGGATCCCCTCGCGCAGGACGAGCGTGTAGGTTTTACGGTCGTCGCTGAGGGTGTAGCTCTGCACCAGCTCAGGCACCGGCTCAAACTTTGCGTTGATGGTGAACAGCGTTTCGAAGATATGGCGGTCGACATCGGAGGTGGCGTTATTGGTCGTCAGGTAGGGATCCAGCGTGCCGGGACGATTACCATAGGCGATGTTCAAGGTGGCGTTACGATCGACGCTTTGCGCCTGCGCGCTTCCCAGGGGTAAAACCGCCGCCAGCATCAGCGCGGCGGCAGAAAACAGCATTTTCATTATGATGGTGCTCCGGTGAAGGTCAGGCGGCCTGCGTAGCGGCTGTGCGCCCGGCAAACTCATTTTTGGCATCCGCCAGCAGCGCGGCGTCCGTTAGCAAGCGCAATCCGGTCCGCGCCAGCACCAGCGCCCCGGTAACCAGGGCATCGTATCCCTGAGGCGAATTAGCGGCTTCGCGAAAGGCAACGGTATGGCCAATCAGATCGTCCGGGCCTATTTTGATATATGGATGCGCGGTGGGGACGGCGTGGCTGATATCGCCGGCGTCGGTGGAGCCCAGCCCCTCTTTCTCTTTCAGCTCGACGCTTTCGCCCGCGGCGGTGAACTCCTCCAGCAGCACGCCGTTGAGCGTATGGTTGATATTGAAATCGCGCGGCCCCACCTGATGTTCGATTTTCACCGTAGTGCCCGTCGCCAGCGCAACGCCCTCCGCGATGGCCCGGATGCGCGGCTCCAGCGCGACCACCTCTTCACGCGTACGAGCGCGAATGTAGTAATGGGCGGAGGCATACTCGGGAATGACGTTCGGCGCCTGCCCGCCGTTGGTGATAATGCCGTGCACGCGAATACCGTCCGGCAGCTGCTGACGCAGTACGCTGATCCCGTTGTATAACAGCACCAGCGCATCAAGGGCATTCACGCCCTTATGCGGTGAGCTACCGGCGTGGGAAGGCTTGCCGTAGAAGTGAAAATAGAGGTGGTTATTAGCCAGCGACGGGCCGGAAAGCCGGGTTTTACCTGCCGGGTGGACCATCAGCGCAACGTCCACATTCTCGAGGAAGCCGTGTTCCACAAAGCGGGCCTTCACGTTACCGTTCGGCCCGCCCTGGCCGCGTAATCCGCCCTCTTCCGCCGGCGTCCCCAGCACGACCACCTTGCCGCCGGTGTACTCCAGCGTTTCGCCGAGCGCTACGGCCGCGGCCACGCTGGTGACGCCGATAATATTGTGTCCGCAGGCGTGGCCGATATCGATCAGCGCGTCGTACTCCGCCAGATAGGCAATCGTCGGGCCCGGTTTAGCGCTCTCTTTCGTCGCGAAAAAAGCCGTTTCGTGTCCGGCAACGTGGGGAGTCACGGTAAAACCGTGTTTCTCCAGCAGCTGCGTCAGCAGGCCGCTGGCGTAATACTCGTTATTGCCGGTTTCAGGGTGGGCGTGAATATCTTTGGCTATCGCCACATACTCATCCCGGTGCTGGTGAATACTTGTTGCCAGACGGTCTCGTAATTCGCTTGTGCTCATTGCTTCCACCTCAGTCATCACAGTTGATCCATTCCCGCCACCGGGACTCGCGTTTAGCCTAAATGTCGTTTTGCCTCCTGGCGCACCCGGTGCAAAACGTGATGTTTAATCTCGCTGTAGCGCGGGTGTTCGGCCAGGGTTTCGATATCCCGTTCGCGGCCGAAGGGCAGAACGATCTCCTCAACGATTTTTCCCGGCTTCGCCGACATGACCAGAATGCGGTCGGCAAGGAACAGCGCCTCTTCAACATCGTGGGTGACAAACAGCAGGGTAGTCCCCGTCGAAAGCCAGGACTCGCGCAGCAGCTCCTGCATCATCAGCCGGGTTTGCGCATCCAGCGCGCCGAAAGGCTCGTCCAGCAGCAGCACTTCCGGACCGGGCAGCCAGGCGCGCGCCAGCGCCACGCGCTGCTTCATGCCGCCGGAGAGCTGCCAGGGGGCGTGATGCTCAAACCCTTTCAGGCCAACCCGGGCAAGCCAGTCCAGCGCCCGCGCGTTGGTCTCTTCTTTACGGTACCTGCCCAACCGCGGGCCAAAGGTGACGTTCTCCAGCACCGACAGCCACGGGAACAGATTCGGCTGCTGAAAAATCATGCCGCGATCCGGCCCCGGCGAGCGCACCGGTTTACCGCCCGCCGCTACGCGTCCGCGATCCGGTTGGGTAAATCCGGCCACCAGATTGAGAATGGTGGATTTGCCGCAGCCCGAAGGGCCCAGCAGGACGACAAATTCCCCTTTGTTCAGCGACAGGCTGATATCCTCGAGCACCGTGAACGGCTGCGGCTTGGCCGCAAAGGAGAGCGAGACGTTTTCCAACGTGATGGCACTCATTATTCTTTCCCCGCCCAGGGCACAAACAGCCGTTGCAGCCCCAGCAGCAATAAATCCAGCAGATAGCCAATGCCGCCCAGCAGCAGAATGCCGAGCATGACGATATCGGTACGCAGATAGGAGCTGGCGTTAATCACCATCCAGCCAAGGCCCGAACTGGCGGCCACCATCTCCGCGGCAATTAGCGACGTCCAGCCGATACCAATCGACAGCCTGACGGTGGTGAAAAGGTCGGGTAGCGCATCCGGCAGCACGACCCGCAGGAAGATCTGCTTACGCGAGGCGCCGAGGGTTTGCGCCACGCGAATGCGCGAGCGGCCAATACGCTCGACGGCGGCAGAGGCTCCGACCACTACGCTTAAAAAGGTGGCGATAAATATCAGGAAGAATTTAGACGCTTCACCAATCCCCAGCCAGACCACGGCCAGCGGGATCAGGGCGATTTTGGGCAGCGGGCGCAGGAACTGCACGAACGGATTTAACACGGCGGCGAGGCCGTCCGACAGCCCCATCAGCAGCCCCAGCGGAATGCCGATGATAATCGCGACCGCAAAAGCGCTCAGGGCGCGCGCGAGGCTCACCGCGATATGCTCCCACAGCGGCACCTGGCGATAGCCGTCTGCCAGCAGCTCTTCGGTGGTGAGGCCGATGTCCGTCAGGGAGGGCAGCAGCAGCGGGTCAACCCACTGCCGCGTCGCCGCCACCTGCCAGACAATAAAGAAAACCGCCACCGAGACGATGCTGATGGCGATATGGTGGCTCAATCTCATTGCGCAGCTACCGCCGCGTCGCGGATATAGCGTGAATCAATCGCGGCATCCCAGTTCGCCGGAATGTCGCGCTTGCGGATCTCGCCAATGCCCGCGAGGAAACCAGAGGTTTTACTCAGCGCTTTGCCGATGCCGCTGTCGGACGTTTGCGTCCCGTTGCCCAGCCATGCCGCCGTCCCCTGCTGGCTCAGAGTGGGGTATTCCAGGCCGCCAAGCGTATTCGCCGCGGTGGCTACCGGTGCCCCCACCTCTTTCGCCACGATAGCCGCAGCGCGCTCCGGATCCTGCTTAAATTCGTCGACCTTTTGCTGGTGAACGCGCAGGAAGGCGGTCACGACCTGCGGATATTGCTCGGCAAAGGCCTTACGCACCACGTAGTTGTTGTAAATCAGGTAGCCATCTTTTTGCAGGTCTTTTGTGGCAAAGACCTGGTGTCCGCCGGAGGACTCCAGCTCCTGGGCAAACGGCGCCCAGACGTAGCCCGCGTCAATATCACCACGTTTCCAGGCGGCGACCATGTCTGCCGGGCGCAGCGGCAGCAGGGTTATCTTGCTGCGATCCAGTTTGTTGACGTCGATGGCCGCTTCAAGAGCATATTGCGCCGTCGAATTCGGCGGGTAGGCCACGCGCTTGCCTTCAATATCCTTAATGTTGCTAATTCCCTCTTTGCCAATTAACCGTTCGTAGCTGGCAATAACGCCGGAGACGCCAATAATCTCTACCGGCAGTTTTCTGACGATCCCCGCCGCCGCCGGGCTGGATCCAAAGTTGGCAATATCAATCGCATTACTGGCAAAATAGTTTAACGCATCAGCGCCAGAGGCAAATTGCACCCATTTCACTTTGCTGTTTAATGCCTTATCCAGAGAGCCATCGGCCTTTGCCAGCATTAATACCTGGGAGCCGCCGCTATAGGCCACCCGAACTTCGGCAGGCGTATCCGCAAAGCTGGCATTCGCCCATAAACCACCCGCTGCGATTAATAAGCAGAGACTTTTCTTCATTATATTTACCCCTGGAAAGTGCAGAAATTAGTGTCCGGATTAATAATCGGACTGGAAAATGCTTAATGCGGTATTAGCTTAATTGCCATAGCTGCGAACATCGCTCGGCCAGGGCCTGGGACGGATCGAACGTCAGGTCATAAAACGGCGCCTTCACCGCCGCAAGCGCAACGGGAACCTCGGTACAGGCCAGAATCAGCTTTTGTGCACCGCGGTCAAACAGCGCGTTTGCCTGACGCAGCAACTGCTCGCCACCTTCTTCCAGCGCACCACGCTTAACGGCGTAACAGCCGGGCACAAACCACTGCGCCAGCTCCGCCTCCGTCGGCTCGATAGCCTCAATCCCCTGCTCCGCCAGCCTGCGCTGATACCAGCCCGCCTCCAGCGTGCCTTGCGTGGCGATAATGCCCACCCGCTGAGGTTGGTCCTCCTGCTGCGCCAGCACGGCAAGCGTGGCGTCTACAATATGCAGAATGGGAGCCTCGCTGACCTGACTCAGAGCGTCGTACCAGTGATGCGCCGTATTGCAGGGGATAGCGATATGGCTTGCCCCTGCCTGATTGAGCGTTTTAATACCATGGATGAGCTGCGGCAACGGTGACGGGCCGGTTCCCGCTAGCGCCTTTTGCCGGTCCGCGACTTGCGGAACGTTCCACACTATCGACGGTAGCTGCTGCTGATCGCTCTGCGCCGGCGTGGCATCGAGCAGCCGTCGCTGAAAATCCAGCGTGGCAAGCGGCCCCATGCCGCCCAGCACGCCAAGCAGAAACGGCTTAGTCATGGTTAGACTGCGCCTCTAACAGCTGGCGGTAGCCGAACAGTCCCGCGGAGCCGCCGGTGTGGATAAAGACCACGTTCTCATCCTGACGGAAGTGGCCCTGACGAATCAGATCGATAAGCCCGGCCATCCCTTTCGCGGAGTAGACCGGGTCAAGAAGAATACCTTCATGACGCGCCAGCAGCGTCAGCGCCTCCAGCGTCCCTGCGGTTGGCAGACCGTAGCCCTCGCCGACATAATCGCTATTGGCGACGACGGCGCTATGCGGCAAATCACCCGGAACACCCAGCAGGGCAAGCGTTTTGGCGGCCAGGTTCCAGACGTTCTCTTCCTGCTTATCCTTAGGCGCACGCACGCTGATCCCCAGCACAGGAACATGGCTGTTGGTCGCCGTAAAGCCCGCCACCAGCCCCGCCTGGGTACCGGTGCTGCCCGTAGCGTGAACCACGTGATCGATGCGCAGGCGCAGCTGAGATGACTGATATAGCAGCTCTTCGGCGCAGGCGACGTAGCCCAGCGCGCCGATGGGGTTAGAGCCTCCGCCGGGGATAACATACGGGTTGTATCCTTGCTCACGCAGCGTGGCGGCGTACTCCTCCATCGCCCGCTGCATATCGGTGCCGCCGGGCAGATGGGCCACAATTTCCCCGCCCAGTAGCTCATCCAACAGAACGTTGCCGGAGCGTTGATAATCCTCGCCAAAATCAGTCACCCGCTTCTCCAGCAGCGCTTTCGCCTGCAGCCCAAGACGTGCCGCACCGGCGATGGTCTGGCGCACATGGTTAGACTGCGTCGCGCCCTGAGTAATCACTACGTCAGCATTTCGCGCCAGCGCATCCGCCAGTAAAAATTCCAGCTTGCGGGTTTTATTGCCGCCGCTCGCCAGGCCGGTCGCATCATCCCGTTTGATCCATATTTTTGGACCACCTAATAATTTCGACAAGTTATCCAGCGGCTCAAGCGGCGTGGGAAAATGACCAAGAGACACACGAGGAAAACGGGCCAGATGCATACATGCTCCTTGCAAATGAAGAGGGCAGAATAAAAGTAAAACCCACTATACACATCGGGAAAATATGGCTAATTAAAAAGAATAAATAACGTTTTCTGAAAATAGACTAAGCAGGAAATACGAGGGGAAGGGAGAATTGTCTATTCTGTTGTGGAATGACTTACGGCAAAAAAGAATAACCCCTGCCTCATGGAAGGGGTTATCGAGTGGGTATTACTCAGCGCTTTGCTTTTTCGCCGCGCGCTTCGCTTTGGTTGCGGCAGCTATTTTCTGCGTTTTGGCCGACGGCTTCTTCGCTTTTTTCTCGCCTTTAGGCTGGGCAGCTTTGGGCTGAGACTTGCCTTTCTCTTTGCGGAAGGCGCTTTCTGGCTCGAAGTTTACCTGCTTACCGGCCTGGCGACGACGCCCGGAAGGCTTGCCGGCGCTCGACTTTTTCGCCTTCTCACGCTCGGTCTTGCCGACGTTGCGCGGGGCGCGCTCGCTGGAGATCAGCGAGAAGTCGATTTTGCGCTCGTCCATGTTGACCGCTTCCACGCGTACTTCCACGCGATCGCCCAGTCGATAGGTCTGGCCGCCGGACTCGCCGATCAAACGCTGTCCGACCTGGTCGAAGCGGTAGTAGTCGTTATCCAGGGATGACACGTGCACCAGGCCGTCGATAAACAGCTCGTCCAGGCGGACGAAGAAGCCAAAGCCGGTGACGCTGGCAATCACGCCCTTAAAGACGTTGCCCACCTGATCCAGCATAAAGTCACACTTCAGCCAGTCAGAGACCTCGCGGGTCGCTTCGTCGGCGCGACGTTCGGCCATCGAACAGTGCGCGCCCAGCTGCAGCATCTCTTCCATGCTGTAGTGCCAGCCGCCGGTTTCAGTGCTGTTGCCCTTGTGCCCCTGCTCTTTCGCCAGCAGGTACTTAATGGCACGGTGCAGCGACAGGTCAGGATAGCGGCGGATCGGCGAGGTGAAGTGCGCGTAGGACTGCAGCGCCAGGCCAAAGTGGCCGCGGTTTTCCGGATCGTAGACCGCCTGCTTCATCGAGCGCAGCAGCATGGTTTGCAGCATCTCGTGGTCAGGACGATCGGCGATGGAGGTCAGCAGCTCGGCGTAGTCGCGCGGCTCCGGCTTGTTGCCACCCGGCAGCTCCAGGCCGAGCTCCGCCAATACCGTGCGGAACGCGGTAATCGCTTCCGTGGTCGGCTTATCGTGGATACGGAACAGGGCCGGCTCCAGCGCCTTCTCAACGAAGCGGGCGGCGGAGATATTCGCCAGAATCATGCACTCTTCGATCAGCTTATGAGCGTCGTTACGCTGGGTCTGCTCAATACGCTCAATGCGGCGTTCAGCGTTAAAGATGAACTTCGCTTCTTCACTTTCAAAGGAGATGCCGCCGCGCTCTTCGCGAGCGCTATCGAGGACTTTGTAAAGGGTATGCAGCTCTTCGATATGCTTGACCAGCGGCGCGTACTGCTCGCGCAGCTCGCCGTCGCCCTGCAGCATATGCCATACCTTGGTATAGGTCAGACGCGCGTGCGAGCTCATTACCGCTTCATAGAATTTGTAGCCGGTCAGGCGGCCTTTTGACGAAATCGTCATTTCGCAAACCATGCACAGGCGATCGACCTGCGGGTTCAGCGAGCACAGGCCGTTAGAGAGCACTTCCGGCAGCATCGGCACCACCTGCGAAGGGAAGTAGACCGAGGTGCCGCGGCTGCGCGCTTCGCCGTCCAGCGGCGTACCGGGACGCACGTAGTAGCTTACGTCGGCAATGGCAACCCACAGGCGCCAGCCGCCGCCGCGTTTCTTCTCGCAGTAAACCGCGTCATCAAAGTCGCGGGCGTCCTCACCGTCAATGGTGACCAGCGGCAGATCGCGTAAATCAACGCGGCCGATTTTCGCCTCTTCCGGCACCTGCTCTTTCAGCACGGAGACCTGTTTTTCCACCTCCGGTGGCCAGGTGTAAGGAATTTCATGGGTGCGCAGCGCCATATCGACCGCCATGCTGGTGCCCATGTTATCGCCCAGCACCTCAACGATTTTGCCCACCGCTTTCGTGCGGCGGGTCGGGCGCTGGGTCAGTTCAACCACCACCACAAAGCCCATCCGCGCGCCCATGACTTCTTCAGGCGGGATCAGGATATCGAAGCTCAGGCGGCTGTCGTCAGGGACCACGAAGCCCACGCCGGCGTCGGTGAAGTAGCGGCCGACGATCTGGCTGGTTTTTGGCACCAGCACCCGCACGATACGCGCTTCGCGCCGGCCTTTACGGTCCGCGCCCAGCGGCTGCGCCAGCACCTGATCGCCATGAATGCAGGTTTTCATCTGCTCAGACGACAGGTACAGGTCGTCTTTACGCCCCTCGACGCGCAGGAAGCCAAAGCCATCGCGATGGCCGATAACCACGCCTTTGAGCAGGTCAAGGCGCTCCGGCAGCGCGTAGCACTGACGGCGGGTAAACACCAGCTGCCCGTCGCGCTCCATGGCGCGCAGGCGGCGGCGTAGCCCTTCTAGCTGCTCTTCGCCTTCGATATTCAGTTCTATCGCCAGCTCGTCTCGGCTGGCCGGTTTTTCACGTTTTGCTAAATGATCGAGGATAAATTCCCGGCTAGGGATTGGATTCGCATACTTTTCAGCTTCGCGGTCCTGGAAAGGATCTTGTGACATCTCGGTTCCTCCGTTGTCATCTCTGGTGAAAGTTCCTTCGTCTTTCACGCCGCCTCTTTGTTAGCTGCCTTCACTCACTCCGGTCACTTACCTGAGTAAGCTCCCGGAGATTCGTTCAGTTGCCGCCGCGATGCGACCTGAAATACTCGGCCTTTAATTCTTTACACCAGCAATAATTTATAAAGCGGTTGATTCTC
Organism: Klebsiella sp. Ech2A; assembly: GCF_030078455.1. Classification (NCBI taxonomy): domain Bacteria; kingdom Pseudomonadati; phylum Pseudomonadota; class Gammaproteobacteria; order Enterobacterales; family Enterobacteriaceae; genus Klebsiella; species Klebsiella sp. Ech2A. The sequence goes on from NZ_JAQGFU010000001.1 coordinate 121,400, forward strand.
TTCAACCAAATCAGCCAGCGTGTAGTTATCAAGTTCCTTAAGAAAACTTTGCGCCGCTTCTGCAAGCGCCTGTTTCAGGCGACACGCGGGAGTAATGTGGCAAAATTCGCTGCTGCAGTTGACCAGCGATAGCGGCTCAAGATCGCGAACCACGTCACCTACACGAATCGTTTTTGCCGGCTTACCGAGGCGGATCCCCCCGTTCTTTCCCCGCACTGCCATAACGTAACCAGAGCGACTCAGCTGATTGATTATTTTTACCATATGATTACGCGACACGCCGTAGACCTCCGTCACTTCGGAGATGCTCGTCATTCGGCCTTCCGGTAGCGACGCCATATAGATAAGCGCTCGTAATCCGTAATCAGTGAAACTCGTTAACTGCACAGCAACCTCAGGGTAAGGGGAAAGCGGTGAATCCGCAGGGTATGACTATATTGATGATAAACCAGCCGACGCACAGGCCGCTAATTTATTTGAAATGGGACGGGTAGGCAGCAAAAACAAGGGGCGCCCAATCGGCGCCCCTGGAGATAATTATGCGTCGAACGGGTCGCGCAGAATCATCGTCTCGGTACGGTCAGGACCGGTAGAGATAATATCAACCGGTACGCCGGTCAGCTCTTCAATACGCGCGATGTAGTTCAGCGCCGCCTGCGGCAGGCCGCTGCGCTCTTTCACGCCGAAGGTAGTTTCAGACCAGCCCGGCATGACTTCATAGATCGGCTCGATGCCTTCCCAGTTGTCGGCTGCCAGCGGAGTGGTGGTCACTTCGCGGCCGTCCGGCATACGGTAAGCTACGCAGATTTTAACTTCTTTCAGGCCGTCCAGCACGTCCAGCTTGGTCAGGCAGAAGCCGGACAGGGAGTTGATCTGCACCGCGCGACGGATCGCCACGATATCCAGCCAGCCGGTACGACGACGACGGCCGGTGGTGGCGCCGAATTCGTTACCCTGCTTGCACAGGAACTCGCCGATGTCATCAAACAGCTCGGTCGGGAACGGACCTGCCCCTACGCGAGTAGAGTAAGCTTTGATGATACCCAGAACGTAATCCACATAGCGCGGACCCAGGCCGGAGCCGGTTGCCACGCCACCCGCGGTAGTGTTGGAGGAGGTTACGTACGGATAGGTACCGTGGTCGATATCCAGCAGAGTGCCCTGCGCGCCTTCGAACATCACGAAGTCGCCGCGCTGACGCGCCTGATCCAGCAGATCGGAGACGTCTACAACCATCGCCGTCAGGATGTCGGCAATCGCCATCACGTCATCAAGGACTTTTTGATAATCAACCGCTTCCGCTTTGTAGAAGTTCACCAGCTGGAAGTTGTGATATTCCATCACTTCTTTCAGTTTGTCAGCAAAGGTGGCTTTATCAAACAGGTCACCCACGCGCAGACCGCGGCGAGCGACTTTATCTTCATAAGCAGGCCCGATGCCGCGACCGGTGGTACCGATAGCTTTCGCACCGCGTGCTTTTTCACGCGCAACGTCCAGCGCAACGTGATAATCGAGGATAAGCGGACAGGCTTCGGACAGCAGCAGACGCTCACGAACAGGGATACCACGGTCTTCCAGTCCTTTCATTTCTTTCATCAGCGCAGCCGGAGACAGCACAACACCGTTACCGATGATGCTGGTGACATTTTCGCGGAGAATACCTGATGGAATAAGATGCAGGACGGTTTTTTCACCGTTGATTACGAGAGTATGGCCTGCGTTGTGACCACCCTGGTAGCGCACAACATATTTAGCCCGTTCAGTCAGGAGATCGACGATCTTCCCTTTACCTTCGTCACCCCATTGGGTGCCCAGTACGACGACGTTGTTGCCCATTTTTCAAAATCACCGTTTGCTTAAAAATGGATTCTACCATCGCTTTTTCAGAGTTACAGCACTTTTTGCACTCAATATCCGCCAGGTCTGGCCACTTTTTGATCAGCTCAGTGATTTCGTCAACATGTAGTAGATGACTATCCCGGCAACCACAAGACCGCCGCCAAAACGGCGTAATAAATTATCCGGCAGCTGGCTCATTGTGGCGATCATCCGACGCCAGGCGCGCGGATAAAGCAGCGGACCCAGCCCTTCAAGTACTAAAACCAGCGCCAGTGCCAGCCAGATTGTTGAGTTCATGATTAACCTTTAGAGAGAAACGAAACCAGCGTCGCCGTAGAGCGTAGGGCCTGAGTCATGACGCTTTTTGCCCATGTTGCATATTGTCCGGCATGTCGCGTTGATTATGCACTTTTTTTGCAGAAAAAACGTATAACTCATTGTGTTAAGAGTTATTTCTGCAATTAAAAATATAAAAAAGGCGCCTTTCTCAAGGCGCCTTTTCGCTGACTCAATCGCTTATTTGCGAGCGGAGTCAGGTGACTTCATGTAGCGGAAGAAATCGCTTTCCGGGCTGAGAACCATCACATCCTGGTTACCCTGGAAGCTGTTCTCATAGGCGCGCAGGCTACGGATAAAGGCGTAGAAGCCCGGATCCTGGCTAAACGCGTCGGCAAACAGCTTGGCCGACTCGGCATCACCTTCACCGCGCGTGATGCGGCCCTGGCGCTCGGCTTCTGCCAGCGTCCTGGTCACTTCATAGTCCGCGGTAGCGCGCAGCTTCTCAGCCTCTTCCTGGCCCTGTGAACGGTGGCGACGGGCAACCGCTTCACGCTCGGCGCGCATACGGTTGTAAATAGCTTCAGACACTTCGGCCGGCAGGTTGATCTGCTTGATTCGTACGTCGACAACTTCAATACCCAGCGCCGCCATACTGTTCGGGTTAATAACCGGAACCTTGCCGTTAGTTTCTGCCGATACGCGCTCCGCCGCTTTGGCGATAGCGTCGTCAGCGGCCGGCGTGCTGACTTCATCTTCGGTACCCGCTGAGCCGGAGTTCAGCGCATCGCGCACTTCCAGGGTCAGACGACCGCGGGAATCGGTCACGATATCCTTCACGTCCAGGCGACCAATCTCAGAACGCAGACGGTCAGAGAATTTACGCTTCAGCAGCACCTCGGCCTGGGAGACGTCGCCGCCGCCGGTTGCCAGATAGTAACGGCTGAAGTCGCTGATACGCCACTTGATGTATGAGTCGACGATCAGGTCTTTCTTCTCTTTGGTAACAAAGCGATCGGCCTGGTTATCCATGGTCTGAATACGCGCATCGAGCGTTTTCACTGACTCAATGAACGGGATCTTGAAGTGCAGACCCGGCGCATACACCAGCGGTTTATTTTCGCTATCGCGCAGTACCTTACCAAAACGCAGCGTAATACCGCGCTCGCCCTCTTTAACCACAAAGATAGACATGTAAAGCACTACCAGCACGATGGCAATAATCGCAATTACAGGTTTACGCATCGTTATTCCCCCTGACGCTGGTAGTCGTTACGCTGCGCGTTGGCGCGACGTTGGTCCATAATGTTGCCATCCGTAGTGGTCGACGTGGTGCTGGCGCTGCTTGAGCTGGAAGCAGGCGGCAGGCGCAGCAGATCGTTCGCACCGCTGCTATTGCCCTTTGCTGCCGGCGTACCGGCGCCTTTCAGCATCTGGTCCAGCGGCAGAACCATCAAATTGCCGCCCTTATCGTTAACCAGCACTTTGCGGGTGTGGCTCAGCACTTTTTCCATGCTTTCGATATACAGACGCTCGCGGGTAATCTCCGGCGCGGCTTTGTACTCAGGCAGGATCTTCGCAAAGCGCGCGACCTCACCCTGAGCTTCAAGAACGGTCTGAGTCTTGTACGCACGCGCCTCTTCGAGGATACGCTGCGCGGCACCGTTAGCTCGCGGCTGCACTTCGTTGGTGTAAGCTTCGGCTTCGCGGATGTACTGCTGCTCGTTCTCACGCGCGGCAATCGCATCATCAAACGCGGCCTTCACCTCTTCCGGCGGACGTGCCGTCTGGAAGTTGACGTCCAGCAGGGTAATACCCATGTCGTACGGACGAATCGTCTCTTCCAGCTCGCGCTGGGTATCGCTACGAATCACGGTACGCCCTTCGGTCAGAATACGGTCCATGGTGTACTTGCCGATAACGCCGCGCAGGGCGCTGTCGGTTGCCTGACGCAGGCTATCGTCGGCGCTGGCAACGCTAAACAGGTAGCGTTCTGGATCGGTGACCCGATACTGCACGTTCATCTCAACGCGCACGACGTTTTCGTCAGACGTCAGCATGACGCCAGAAGCCGCCAGTTCACGGACGGATTCAACGTTGACGGCCTGGACGTTATCGATAAAGGTTGGTTTCCAGTTAAGACCCGGCTCAACCAGATGGCTGAATTTACCAAAGCGAGTCACCACACCACGTTCCGCTTCCTTGATGGTATAGAAACCGCTGGCTGCCCAGATAATAACGGCGGCTGCGGCAACGATGCCGACAATGCGTCCGCCCATAGGCCCGCGAGGTCCCTGAGAGCCGCTAGCGCCTCCCTGTCCCCCTTTGCCGCCACCGAGACCGCCAAGTTTTTTACTTAACTTGCGGAAGATATCATCCAGATCGGGCGGCCCCTGCTCGCGACCACCTTTATTGCCATTTCCCCCGGAGTTGCCGCCTTGGTTATTGCTGCTCCCCCACGGGTCGCGGTCCTGTCCGTTATTACCGGGCTGATTCCACGCCATGTATATGCTCCATATTTGTTTTTGATATCCCCACAGGGGTTAATATCTTCAGGCAAGCTGCAAGGTCAAATCACGTAATCAACCAGCGCTGGCTCTTGTTTACAGAGGCGACGCCAGTCAACGATCGGCATGCGCACCTGCAGACTCACGCTGCCGTCATCCTCCAGCCACTCTTTTTCTATCGCCTGAAGCTGATAGAACCGGCTTCTCAGTCGCCCTTCCTCCGGCGGTAAGCGCAGCGTGTGCTGAGCCACTTCACGGGAAAGCCGTTCCGTCAAAGCCTGAAAAAGCAGTGGTACCCCAATTCCGGTCTGCGCAGAGAGCCAGACCCGAATCGGTTTATTCTCTTCATCCCGGTCGATACGCGGTTCAAAATCGTCAAGCATGTCGATTTTGTTCATCACCAGCAGCACCGGGATCTCATCGGCCTCGATTTCAGCGAGAACCGTATTTACGGCATCAATGTTTTCCTGCAGACGGACGTCGGCTGCGTCAATCACGTGCAGCAGCAGGGTCGCCTGACGCGTCTCCTGCAGCGTAGCTTTAAACGCGGCGACCAAATCGTGCGGCAGGTGACGAATAAAGCCTACGGTGTCCGCCAGCACGGTTTCACCAACGTCAGTGACGTCGATGCGGCGCAGCGTCGGGTCCAGAGTCGCGAACAGCTGGTCCGCCGCGTAAACCTCAGCTTCGGTTATCTGGTTAAACAGCGTTGATTTCCCGGCGTTGGTGTACCCCACCAGCGACACGGTGGGAATGTCGGCTTTGGCTCGTGACCGCCGTCCCTGTTCACGCTGCTTTGATACTTTTTCCAGCCGCCCGAGGATCTGCATAATGCGGTTACGCAGCAGTCGACGGTCAGTCTCGAGCTGGGTTTCACCCGGGCCACGCAAACCAATCCCGCCCTTCTGTCTTTCAAGGTGGGTCCAGCCGCGTACCAGGCGCGTCGCCATATGGCGCAGCTGCGCCAGCTCAACCTGCAGTTTCCCTTCGTGGGTGCGCGCTCGCTGGGCGAAAATATCTAAAATAAGTCCTGTACGATCGATAACCCGGCATTCGCACAGGCGCTCCAGGTTGCGTTCCTGAGCTGGGCTCAGGGCATGATCGAACAGCACGACCGACGCGCCGGTCGCTTTTACGGCTTCCGCAATTTCGACAGCCTTACCTTCACCAACAAAATATTTCGGGTGCGGTGCTTTACGGCTACCGGTAATCACCTGCATTGCTTCGACACCGGCAGAGGAGACCAGGGATTCAAACTCCTGAAGGTCTTCCATATCTTTGTCTTGCGAAAAATAGATGTGTACCAGCACCGCCTGCTCACCGGCATCATAACGGTCAAACAAGCGTAAACCCCTTCTAAAATACCAGCGGGGAACAGAGTTACTCGTGGTCTTTCCGGCTGTGTGAGTATTGGCCTTACTCGTTTACCCCAGCCATTTACGGCTGTAAACGCCTGGGGATTCACTACATACCGCCTTCCTGCAGCCCAAAACTCATAGAGTAAAATCTGGCTCCCCGCCCTGGAAAAACAGCATTAACCTTATTCGGCGTCTTCGCTGTCTTGCTGCGGCGCAGAAGAACCCTGCGCGCTACCACCGTGGTGATAGTTGCTTGTACCGCCGCCAGCATTATTGCTGTGGTGAGACACCGGGCGAGACGGAACAACGGTAGAGATTGCGTGCTTGTAGACCATCTGGCTGACCGTGTTCTTCAACAGGATCACGAACTGATCGAAAGACTCAATTTGCCCTTGCAGCTTAATACCATTCACCAAATAAATAGAAACCGGAACGCGTTCCCGACGCAAAGCGTTCAGGAACGGATCTTGTAAAGATTGCCCCTTAGCCATTCTCTCTTTTCCTTATATGTATGCTTGTTTTGTACTCAGAACCTTACGATTCTTAAAAAAAATTACGCACGATACCGTTTAATTGTACACGTTCAGTCCTGGCTCGCACCAACTACCTGTAATACTTTGTTGAGCGCCTGTTCAGGTTGTTCACTGTCTAACCAGTGAATATCTTCCCAGCCGCGCAACCAGGTTATCTGACGCTTGGCTAACTGTCTCGTGGCGCAAACACCTCGATAAACCATTTCATCATACGGGATCTCGCCATCAAGGTATGACCACATCTGGCGATATCCTACACAACGAATGGAAGGCATATCCGTATGCAAATCTCCGCGGGCAAATAGCGCCCGTACTTCTGCTTCAAAACCTGAAGCCAACATCTGATGAAAACGCTGTTCTATGCGCTGATGGAGCAGTTCCCGGCTCGCCGGGGCGATGGCGAACTGATGCACCTTGTACGGCAGAGCGTCTCCCGACGTTTGCGTCAGTTCCGTTAAAGTTTTACCCGAAATGAAAAAAACTTCCAGTGCTCGGGAAAGTCTTTGCGGATCATTTGGATGAATACGCGCGGCCGCGACGGGATCGATCTCCTGTAGCTGCCGGTGCAGTGCGTGCCACCCCTGCTCTGCTGCCTGCTGCTCAATTTTTGCTCTAACCTCGGGATCTGCCGACGGTAGCGGCGAAAGCCCTTCCAGCAACGCTTTGAAATACAACATTGTTCCGCCAACAAGTAGCGGAATACGCCCGGCAGCGACGATATCCGCCATTTCTGCCAGCGCATCGCGACGAAAGTCCGCCGCGGAGTAAGCCTCTGCCGGGTCGAGAATATCCAGCAGTCGATGCGGGGCTGCGCTCAGCTCTGCCGCATCCGGCTTGGCCGTACCAATGTCCATTCCTCGATAGATAAGGGCGGAATCGACACTAATCAACTCTACCGGTAAAATTTTACGCAAAGCAATGGCCAGCGCCGTTTTACCGGAGGCCGTTGGGCCCATTAAAAATATTGCCTTAGGCAGGCTCGCCTCAGTTACATCACTCATCTTTCAGGGCATTCATCGCCGAATTCAGGTCAACGGGTTGTAACAGGCCACCCGGCGGAGCTTTTACCAGCTGCGGACATAAACGCTCTACGTCCGCCAGCACGCTAATCGCCTGCGCCATATTCCACTGCGCGTGCTCGCTCGCCAGATTGCGCGCGATCCACTGCGCGATGTCACCGACGTCAAATGCCTTTCGCTGCGCCAGGTAGCCTATCAGTTCAGGAATCAAGATTTGTAAATTTTGTTGTCTTAAGGGTAAAGGCACCGCGCGAACCGTCAAATGCTGCGCATCGGACTGCAGATCGATCCCCAAAGCCACCAGCGCCGCCTGCGCTTTCGCCAGCGCGTCCTTTTCCGCGCCCGATACCTTTAGCCGCAGCGGGATCAGCAGCGGCTGTCCGCAAACCGGCTCCCCGGCGGGCGTCAGCTGCGCCTGACGCAGCCAGCGTTCGGCCACCGGCAGCGCCAGAAGCGCCAGCCTGCCGTCGCGCTCCAGCAGCGCGCAATCGCCCTCAACGATGGTCAGCACGCGGCCAAAGCTTTGGCTGTGCCCGGACAAACCTTCCGCCGCGGGCGCCGGGGCGCTGCTTTTACGCTCGGCAGCCGGCGTCTCAAGCAGCTGACGATACAGGGCCCCCTGCTGCTTTTGGTATCCCGGCTGCACATGCGGCC